>CAYRIF010000023.1:0-20933 GCA_964424205.1 uncultured Roseivirgaceae bacterium
CCACCTGTTGGTGAACCTTCCGTTAATGCATACTTCCCATTTTCACCACACATGGTCGCAATGTCAGCGATGGTGACCAGTGGCATTGGGTTGACGGTTATAACTACCTCATCAGTAGCTACTGTACAGCCCGATATGTTATCTGTTATCGCTACAGTATAATTGGTCGTCGTATTTGGTGTTGCAATTGGATTGGCAATAGTTGCATCATTCAGCCCTGTGCTTGGTGTCCACGAATACGCGTAATCAGCGGAGCCACCTGTGGCAGTGGGTGTACCACCTATTGTTACATTTTCTCCATTGCAAACGGTATGGTCTGTACCTGCATCTGCCATTACCTGACTAAACGTAGTAATACTTAATGTCATTGAGTTGCCTTCACAGCCATTAATACTTTCCGACGTGGATATGTTGCCAACAAACGGTGTGAGACCAAAACTAACAGTTACTGATGAATTTGGCGTATTAAATCCTCCACCTGAAACAACTACTCCACCGGCATCTACAATGTCAACGACATCCCAGTTATAAAGCGCACCTGTATGTGCTGTTACTTCATATGTTACCATTGTTTCACCAATACATAATTTAGTTTTCCCAACAATTGCATTCGCTTCAGGTAGGGAGTTAACTGCCACTTCTGTAGCGACTTGCGTGGCATTGCAGCCATTAGTGTCTGTGAAAGTAAGGGCTATACTGTGTGTTCCAGCACCAGCCGCAACTGGGTCAAATCTGAAAATTCCTGCACCTAAATCAGTAACACCAGGACCTGAATAAGTGTACGCAGCACCAGGGATAGTGATAAGTTCTATGCCATTTGCTTTGCCTCCTGAAATTACAATCGGAGAATCATTTACACAAAAATCAGCGAAACTATCTTGTGTTAAAACTGGATTTCCGCGTATTTGAATGTTTTGATTTGCAGTATTTGAACAACCTGTTAGTAGATCTGTATAGCTGTAGGTTATTGTGTTTGACCCAACTATTACGCCTAATGCGTCGGAATCAAATTCATAAATCCCTGAGCCAACAAAAGTTTCATTTACTCCTATGCCTGAATAAACGCCTCCTGTTGGTGAAGCTTGATCAAGTATTGTCTTCCCACTCGATAGACAAGCGGCTGGAATGGTATTGAATGTAATCACTGGTTTTGTGTTTAGTGTAATCGTAATATCATCGGATGATGAAGCGCATGAGCCATTTGAAATAGTCCATCTAAATGTGTTAACACCTGGACTTAAATTGGTAACGCCAGTAATGGAACTGCTAGGAACTGTTACTATTCCTGTCCCCGTTATTACGGTCCATATTCCTGTCCCAATTGTTGGTGTATTCGCACTTAACGTGCCTGATGTCATGTCGCACATGTTAATATCAAATCCTGCATTTGCAGTTGTAGGCACATCATTTCTTGTGATAGTTATTTCATCAAATGTGGGGGCGCAAATACCATTGGAGATAGTCCATCTAAAGGTGTTAACACCAACACTTAAATTTGTAGCCCCTGTTGTAGGATTCGTGGAGTTGCTGACAACGCCTCCACCTGTAATTGTTGTCCATACACCGCTGCCAATGGTTGGGGTATTTCCCCCTAGGTTTGCATAATTACTTGCGCAAACAATATTATCTATTCCTACAATTGCTGCTGACGGGTTTTTAGTGATGTTAATTTTGACTACATCATTAGCGGCACTACATGAGCCAACGCCATCAGGATCATCCGTGGTTAGCGTAAATTCTACAAAGCCAGTGGTAGCATCTGCGGCTGTCGGTGTGTAGTCAGCGGTAACGTTGGGAAAGGCTCCACCCGTATTTGTTAAAATGCCATTTCCTGTTAATATTGACCAACTTCCTGTATTGGCACCATCACCTATTGTACCTGAAAGATTAATAGGTGTGCTTTCACAAATTGTAAAACCTGCTCCAGCATCGGCTGTTGGCGCAAGGCTTAATGAGATTTTTATCATATCACCTACTACGTTGCAGATTCCTGAAGGGTCGGTTGTTAAAGTCAATTCGACATACCCTAGTGCTATATCTGCTAGGGTAGGGGTGTAGTCTGTTGTAACATTAGGAAAAGCATTGATGCTTGGACTAAGTGATCCACTTCCCGTTGTAATATTCCAATGACCAGAAGCCGCTGCTCCTCCAATTACGCCGCTTACAGCAATGGGTGCTATGGCATTTGCATTGATACATGTTTCAGAATCTATGCCTGCAGCAGCGGTAGCTTCTGCAGAAATTGCAACGTTTATATCATCAAATACCACTGGACAGGCGCTGCCTCCTGCCGTTGCTGTAAACCTGAAAGTTACAGTTTGACCAATATCTGCTAGTGTTGGTGTATAATTGGCGGTGAAGATTGGGAATGCACCACCAATTGGCGTTATTATTCCACCCCCAGTTACTACAGACCAACTACCTGTAGTAGCGCCATCGCCAATTGTTCCTGATAGATTGATTGTATTTATGCCGCATGAAGAAAAGTCTGCACCTGCGTTAGCAGTAGCGGCAAGACTTAATGTGATTTTTACAATATCTGTAGCTGGATTACATGGCCCTGCTCCATCAGGATCATCTGTTGTTAATGCTAATTCTACGAAACCTACTGCGATGTCGGCAAGTGTTGGGGTATAATCAGCAGTTACTCCAGGAAATGTATTTGTACTGGTGCTAATCGTTCCACTTCCTGATGAGATACTCCAGTTTCCGCTAGACGCACCTGCGCCAATTGTACCTGATACAGGGATTGGTGATAGTAGGGAAGGGCTTATACAAGTTTCAAAATCAATCCCTGCAACCGCTGTTGCACCATTTTCTATGATGATATCTAATTCTTTAAATGCATCAGTGCAGCCTCCAGAAGCAGTTAATCTAAAGGTTAATGTGTTTCCTGCATCTCCGGAATCTACGGTGTACATTGCCGAAACGGTTGAAAATGCAGTACTGCTACTGCCAAGCGTACCTACTCCTCCTACTACAGTCCAAATACCACTAGTAGATGATCCACTTAAAATACCTACCAGGTTTATGGTAGCATTACATGCTGCATAATCCGAAGTCACAACTGCAATGCTGCAGTCTGCATCATTGTCTGAAGCAAAGGACTTGTTATTCGAAAATAAGGACAGTAAAAGAAGTAGTATAGAGAAGTAGCCGATTTTTTTCATAGTATATAGTTTCGATTTTCGTATATACCACAAAAATACATGTAGTACTTGGGAATAGTGTTTCAGATGTTTTACTAACTATACACTTGTACCAAAAGTCTGTAAAGTTAACTTTTATAGTAAGTGCTAAAAGATGATAATTGTGCGCTGAGCGTACTCGATATCATCAGCGGTTATATTTATTAAATACATCCCTGATTTTAGAAAGCTTAAATCAATCGTTTTTGTCGTGCTATTTTGAAGAATGCTACTGGAATAAACAATTTTTCCTTGGGTGCTGAATATAGTCATTTGAATAGGTTTGGTATTCTTCTGTAAGCCGGAAATTGTAAATTTCCCTAACGATGGGTTTGGGTAAACTATAAATTCTTCTCTAAAATCATCTTCAACGCCTGTGATGCTGCGCACTACCAACTGTTTTGCTAAGCTGCTGGTGCAGCCATTGCTATTTTCCGAAGTAAGCCTGATGTTATAAATTCCTGGGATAGTAAATCCTTTTGAAAAAGTAGAATCAGTAGTGGTAAAGCCATCTTCAAATACCCAATGGCGAGAAACGGTATTTTTGGAGATATCTGCGAAATGAACTTTGGTACCTTCTGAAATAATTAAGGTATCAGGGGTGAATGTAAAATCTATTGATGAAGCTTTTACTATAACTTTTACTTGCTCAATCTCTCCTAAGTAACCATTTTCAGATTTTGTCACATAAAACGATTGTGACTGATGTAGCACGGGTGTTGTATATGATTCTCCTTCTTGCAAAAGTGTTGTGAGGGAAGCATCTGCATAGAACTTGTAATTTGTCCCCGGATTTGGTGTTAAAATGGCTGATTCGCCACTACAAATTTCAGTTTGGGAAATGATTGGAGGATTTGTATTATATAAAGCGTACAGTACTTTGGCAGTAACGATAGAATTTTTAAGTTCTTCAAGACTTTCACCAGCTGCCAGTACAAAGGCTATTTTTGTACTTTCTTTATCGATTAGTGTAGCGGTCTTAGATGAAAGCATGTTGGCGACATCATTCCCTTCTCCTTGGGCACCAGCATTTAGACTGTCACTCACCGATAAGTAATGAAACTTTTCGGCTTTTGTAAATATGCTAGGTAAATCAGCGGTATTGCCATTTTCATTCCCTAAGTCAATCGCATTATATATTGCTTCTTGATTGCTAATCAAAGCAATGCCACTATATAAGTTGTTTTCAGCAGCATCGAAAACATAGCCTAGGTTATTTGCACCATCCCATCCCGCTTTATTTTTAGTCCAGTTATTAATATTCCATTCTGAAAATAGGCCAGCATATAAATTATGTAGCGTACCCCCGCTTTGGTTAGTGATGCGATATGCTACAATAACAAAATCATTGGCAACATCATGGGTACTTGCTATAATTTTCTGTTCAATCTTTAATCCTATTGAATCTTTGTCATTAAAAACGGATCGAACATCGATATCAGTAACCGAGTTGTAATAATGTTTAATGATTTCGTCCTGTTGGAAGTTATTGTTAAGTGAATAATCATTGAAATTGTTGACGATGTTGTCAACCACTTTTTCTTCACTGATGCCAATGCCTAAACCAATGTGATCTGCCAAAGTATTATACTTATATTTAAAGCCATTTCCTATACTGAACTGTTCATCTGCATAGGGTAGTCGTCCATTACTGTGAATCGTAAATGCTATTTTTTTAGTATCTATTTTTAAATGTTCTGAACGGACAGTGATATCAAAATACTGGTAGTCATCGTAATCTGTATCGCTGAAGCCTAACCTGAAATTTAGCTTTTCGTTATTCGGTATTGCAGGGTCAATATATACTGTGAATGGAGCATCATTATTATTTTTTTCTTCCATTGTTAGCAATTTCCCCAAAGTAAAATCACCCTGTAGAATAGTCACATAAGGTGATTCGCAGGTTAATGAAACTTGTGCATTTGCAGTTTCGTTAAGTAGGTTAATGAACGCTGTTTTAATTTTCAGTGTATCTCCTCCCAGCGCTACTGGGTTTCCTACGGTATTTTCATACGCAAAATCAGTTACTCTTAGCGCAGGTAGGTTGTACGGAGAAATAGCTTTTAGTGCATTTAATCTACCTTTTCCAAGCATTTCAAAGTAAGAGGCATTCTCTGTAATGCCATATATATCGTCGGCAGCCAATCGGATTTTTTGCATTACTTGTCGGGCATTCAGATTTGGGTACCTTGATCTTACGAGTGCAGCCACACCTGCTACCATAGGTGATGAGAAAGAGGAGCCTGTTTTATAGCCATATCCCCCTCCTTTTTTGGTCGTATATATATGTTCTCCTGGCGCAAGAATATCTATTTTACGACTAAACGTGGCAAAAGCTGCTTTTTGATCTAGATTATTAGAGGCGCCTACCGATAATACATTGGCGTAGGATGCTGGATAAAAATCTAAATTGAGATTTGTGTTTCCTGCAGCTGCAACTATTACCACATCTAAATCTTTTACCACATAGTCAATGATGTCTTTTGCGTAATTTGAGAACGAATTGGGACTTCCCCATGATAGATTGATGACTTGGCATCCCTGTTCGGCGGCATACAATATGGCTTCATATCCTTGGTTGAAACTTTTGTCGTTTCTAAAGACTTTAATCGGCATCATCTTTGAATTAAACCCTAGTCCTGCCATGCCGATGCCGTTGTCTGCTTTGGCAGCGCTTATTCCGGCGACTCCTAATCCATGCGAATGTACATAGGTGGGATCGTTGTCATTTTCTGCCATATCCCAGCCATAATAATTATCTACATAGCCATCTCCATCATCATCTAAACCGTTAATGGGGTCGTTATCATTGTACTTAATATTGTCTGTAATATCTTCATGATCCAGTGCTATTCCTGTATCTAATATGCCAATAGCAATATTGCTATCTCCTTTTTCAAATTCCCAGGCTTCATATGCTTTAACAATAGCTAGATAGGTTTGCAAGCCACTGTCGATTGCGGCACCAGGGTCATTTGGGATATACAAAGGTTTCGGCAGAAAATAAGGTTCTGCATAAATTACATTATCAAACGTAAGTAATTGATTGATTTTCTTTACCAAATCCTCACCTTGCGGTAGTTGTATTTTATAAATATTAGACAGGTTGTTTTTTATGCTGTTTCTTTTAGCTGTTTGTTTTTTTGTAGTAGGTATTGCTTTAACGCAGGATGTGCCACCAATGGCTTTTGTCAGTGCTTCAATATCATTTGAAACACTTCCGTTGGAAGGTTCAGGTTTTAGTTTAAGAACAATAATATTTTTCTTATATCCCTCCGAAGTAATATTTTCGGGAAGTTGGTATGCTTTTTTACTTTGCGAAAAGGAACGCACCACCAAACACAACAGTAATGGTAGTAGCAGGGATTTGTATGAAATTGTTTTGGTCAATTTATTCTTAAAACTATTGAAGTGTAAAAATACCATGCAACGAGATGTTTTCTGCAGCAAATAGTAAGAATAGCTACTGAGTGTACTATTTTTTAGGAATAACACGGATAGTAATACTATTTTAATTTTATGCAGATGCACGGCAGACCCGCCTAATAGAGGCGAAAGAAGCAGATTATATACGGCATATTGATATTAAATGGCATTAAGGGTAAATAGGAAGAAGGTAAAAAAAAGTCCCCTACAAAATGTTTGCAGGGGAAAGTAAGTACATTAATATTTTTGAATTTTAATATCGACTAAAATTCTTTTGCTATCTACATCTTTTACTTTTATGACACCTTTTTTTCCATTCGCATTTTCAAAAAGGATTACACCTTTATACGTACCTGGAAAACTCCCTAAATCACCAGTGAGGTCTAGATTATCCAATAGTTGATCAGTAGCCATGCTGTCAAAGTTTGCAACGTCAAATGCTGATGTTACATAGTTAACGAATGTTGAGTGCGTAGCATTTGGAATATTGTATTTCGATGCTGTTGGCGTTTCAAATAGGTTAATGATTCCATCAAAACTATTAAAAGCAATGTCAATGCCAGCCCCATTGTCAGCGGTGACTTCGTTGTTTTTGTAACCCAGTCCGGATTGTGTAGAAAAGAAACGTCCGTAGGTAGCATCTCCACCAGTGATACTAAATTCAACATCGGCAAATGCTGAGATGGCGCTGTGTCCAGGGATAACAAGTGTTTTTATAGTTGTTGCCTCTTTTTTGCCATCTGAAGTTTTTAATGTTATTTCCAATCCACCTGCTTTTTCTACGGACAGTGTGGGTGACTTTTCATTGGAAGCACTAATGCTTGCCCCTTCACCAAATGTCCATTCGTAACTTGTAGCAGCAGTGGAATTATTGTTTATTGTAATTGTTGCATTTGGAGCATCTCCACTCACGGTCACTTCAAATTTCGCATCCAGTACTTCTGGTGTTACTCCTTCCTTTTCTTTGGAGCAACCTGCCAGCAGGATGAGGGCAATAAATAATATCGAGTTTACCTTAATTATCGTTTTCATTATAAAAAATATTAAAATAGTTATAAAAATATATTTCAAAAGTAGACTTAAATCATATAAAAATAAACTCAAAACCATGAAATATGTCTCTAGCGTAATATTTCTATGTATTTAGTATGAAAATTTTAAGATAATAAAGTGTTGTGGTGGTATTATATAATAAAAAGGGTCAATGCTAATAATCAGCATTGACCCTTTTTGGTGTATTAAGTATAAATTCTTATCCCAAATAAGGAATTAAGAGATTTATATTTGAGTTCGAGCTCAACTTACGGATTGCTTTATCCTTTATTTGTCTTACTCTTTCTCTTGTTAATCCTAAGTCATCACCAATTTCTTCCAAAGAAGATTTTGACTCATGACCAATGCCAAAAAATCTTTTGACAACCTCTCTTTCTCTTTCCGAAAGAATAGTTAAGATTCTATCAATCTCAGTTTTCAAAGAATCTCTATAAGCAAGTCCTTCGTCTACAGAATCAGCCTTGTCATTTTTCAAAACATCCAGCAAAGAATTACTTTCTCCTTCTACAAACGGCGCATCAACTGATACTTGCTTGGTAGATGAACTCATCGTGTTTTTGATTTCATCAACAGTCAATTCCAAAAACTCTGCCAATTCTTCTTGTGTTGGTTCTCTTTCAAATTGTTGCTCCATAATTGCAGAAGCATTGTTAATTTTTGATAAAGAACCAATTTTGTTTAATGGTAATCTCACCAACCTAGATTGGTCTGCTAAAGCTTGCATAATGGATTGTCTAATCCACCAAACAGCATACGAAATAAATTTAAATCCACGGGTTTCATCGAATTTTTTGGCTGCCTTAACGAGCCCTAAGTTACCTTCGTTGATTAAATCATTTAACGGAATTCTACTGTTTTGATACTGTTTAGCTACTGAAACTACAAATCGTAAATTTGCTTTAGTTAATTTTTCCAAAGCGATTTCATCACCCTCTCGGATTCGTCTTGCCAAATCTACTTCTTCTTCCAAAGTCAAAAGATCAACTTTAGAAATGTCATTGAAGTACTTTTCCAACGTTTGACTATCTCTGTTGGTGATGGATTGTGTAATTTTTAATTGTCTCATTCAGTTACATTTTAATTATAAAGCAAAACACTGCCCGCAATCACTTTTTTATTGATTTAGCGATTGTTTAGAAGTGTAATTTTTTCAAAATTTAATTAATATTTTTGGTTGTTTATTCAGTATATATGCTACTACCTCCTGAAAGGTGACCACAATAACGAAATATTATTTTATAGTTGCAAATTATTTGTAATAAATCGTATTTCTAACTACGGATTTTTTTTAGAGCGTGCGAATATAGAAAACATTTCTTATATATAATGTATATTATACAAAAAAGTTTCATTAAATGCAAATTATTTTTCAAAAAGAGTACATTTTTTGTTAAATAGGATAAAAAAGCGTGAAAATTAGTCAATTTCATCGTATTTATTCCATGTTAATAAATTATTAAATTTTATGTATTTAGCATATAGAAGATTTTCTTTGTGTACAAATCGTCTATATTCGTACAATTAATTTTAAAGCTCAAAAATGAAAAAGTTTTTTTTACAGCGCCTTTCTATTGTTTTGCTTATTATTTTAACCCAAGCCTGCAAATCAACCCTACCTAACACTGCTACTCCTAATGCTAAGGTTCTAGATACAACAGTAGTATTAACAAAAATAGCATTCGGTTCATGTAACAAGCAATACCTAGATCAGCGCTATTGGGAAAAAATCGCTGCGGAAAAAGCAGACCTATGGGTTTGGCTAGGGGACAATGTTTATGCCGACACCAAGAATATGCGGAAAATGAAAAGGATTTATGACAACCAAAAGCAAAATGCCTATTATAAAAAAATGCATGAAGAAACGCCAGTCATTGGTATTTGGGATGACCATGATTACGGTAAAAACGATGCGGGAAGTGATTATGTAAAAAAGGCAGAGAGTAAAAAGTTGATGTTGGATTTTCTAGATGTACCAAAGACAAACCCTGTTTGGAACAGGGATGGCGGATATCAATCGTATACCATAGGTGCGGTTGGAGCAAAAATTAAGTTTCTTTTGTTAGATGGTCGGTACTTTAGAGATAAGCTGGCGGCAGATATAAATAGTCAGCACCGTTACTTGCCCAATGAAAATGGAACGATACTAGGAGTGCAACAATGGAAGTGGCTTGAAAACGAATTGAGGGATAGTGATGCTAATATTCATATAATTGTCTGTGGAATACAATTTATTGCTACTGATCATTTCTTTGAAAAATGGTCTCTTTTTCCAAAAGAACGAGAAAGACTTTTTGAACTGATAAAAAAGGTCAATCCAAAAAATCCTATTTTATGGAGTGGTGATCGTCATATTTCTGAAGTATCCAAAATGGATTTAGGTCTTAAAAACCCACTCTATGACATTACTTGTAGTGGCTTAACACATGCTTATGAAGGAGTGGATGAGATTAATACGCATAGAGTCAGTGCTGTGGTTCATGAAACGAACTATGGCATGATGGAATTTGAGTGGTCAAATGATAGTGTGCGGGTGAAGACTTTTATCAAAAGCATAAAAAGCGGCGCCAATCTGATTGAGCAGGACTGGCATTGGTCAAAATAGTTTTACATTCTACTCTTGCAGACTTAAATCTCACAATTCTTTTAGTAATTTTGTGTAGATGAAAATTGAAATAATTTTTCTATTGCTGATGATGATTGTGACCAAGGGTTTGGGGCAAAGTGTGGATAGAAAATTTGCTTTTTCAGTCTCAACAGCGGTGCAACAGGGCGTATGGATTTACGATAAAGGAACCACAGATAAGCGGGTAGCTAATAATCAAGGGTATGACTTTTCACATTACAGGGCAAATATTTCTTTTAGTGTTGGACTGATGCATCGTTTTGGAAAGCTGAAACTAGGGGTGGCTTATACACGGCGGTATTTTTTGGAAGATGAAATTAAAAAAGACAGCGATAAGTATTTTCACAAGCAGCGGTATGAAATTTCAGAGGGTGCTGTGGTTTATAATCAATATGGGGTTTCGGTTGAGTATGCGGTAATTGATAAAAAGAAATTTACGCTTAGTCCTAGCTTTGAATTTGGCATGTTTGGTATAAACACAACGCATCCCGAGAAATCTAATTTTGGACGAAAAGCATATTTTAATATGGGCGTGGCGAGTATTATTCATAGAAACAGACATGATTGGGTGTTTCAACCACTTTATACTGAAATGACGATTTTACCGAAGGTGAGAAAAAACAAAAATGAGAAGAACAGAATAACGGCCATAGGGATGCAAGTGAGTTATAGACATTGGTTGAAATGAGACTAAGAAAACAAATAGCAAAAGCCATTTTATTATTGGTTGTAACGGCAGTATTGTCGTCATGTGTATCGGTAGCCGCCTATCAGAAAATGCATCTTAACGATAAAGAAATGGAGTTAAATGCTCGTAAAGTGGAGTATTTCGAAATTAATGCAGCGTCATATAGAGAAGGTGCGGTAGGAATTAATGGTGGAAAAGTAGGGGGGGGCTGCGGCTGTAATTGATGCAACGTTATATTCTGAAATTGTTTCTGCTCATTTTTTGTACTTTTAGTTTGTCGATATTAAAAGGACAACAAACACAACAAATTGATGAAGATGAGCAGGTTGAAAAAAAACAAGCAAGTGATTGGTATGAAGAAAATGAAGTAGATATTAATATTCTTTTCAATTATTATGATCAGGATGGAGACCATGCTGCTGTGACGGGCGGCATAGGTACAGAAGAACTGCAAAGTGGCGCGATGAAAATCATCGTGAATATTCCTTTAGACACTGTTTCTATATTAAATATTGCCACATATGCCAATGTTTATTCCTCCGCTTCCACTGATAATATAGACACAAATGTATCATCTGCTTCAAAAGAGGATTTGAGGGTGCAAGTTGACCTTGGGTATACAAAAAAAATTGGCAATCGACAAAGCTATACACTCAAGGCAAGTGGCTCTACAGAATCAGACTATGTTTCAAAATCAATTGGGGGGTCCTGGTCGATGGATTCCAAAGATGGAAATAAACAATTAGAATTGAATGCTCAAGCTTTCTTTGATAATTGGGTACCCATCTTTCCTGAAGAATTGCGGGGCACTGCTATCACACTAATACCAACCACCAAAAGAAAATCCTATAATTTAGGACTAAATTTCTCACAAGTAATTAACAAAAAGCTACAAGTACTTCTGGCGGCAGAAATTGTATATCAAAAAGGATTACTTTCCACGCCCTTTCATCGCGTATATTTCGAATCGGAACCGCTGCCAAGAATAGAAAAGCTCCCGAGCACAAAACTCAAATTCCCTTTTGGATTTAGAGTGAATTATTTTTTAAATAATTACATAATTCTCAGGTCTTATTATCGCTACTATGTTGATAATTTTGGGGTGAAAGCGCATACTGCCAGTATTGAAGTGCCTATTAAGTTCAGTAGTTTTTTCTCGGTTTATCCTTTTTATAGAGGGCATGTACAAACCGCTTCTGACTATTTTTTATCGCATAAAAAGCACGTTCTAAGTGAGAATTTTTACACCTCAGACTATGACCTGTCGGCTTTTGTTAGTTATAAAATTGGATTAGGTATTCGTTATAAGCCAGTGTGGGGTATTGGTCGCTTTAGGGTTTTATCAAAGAAAAAAATCACTCTATTCAAAGGTATAGACTTACGAATTGCTAAATACTCACGGAGTGACGGTTTGGACGCATATATGATTAGTACTAACTTTGCTTTTACCATGGAGTAACCGTTAATCTTACCGTTTTCTCCTTTTATAATCTAAAGAATACTTCCCAGGACCAGAAAAATAGAGTGTTAAAAAAACCAAACCATATAAAGCGTCCAATTCCTTGTTATCCCAAGGGTCACCACTGTGAACTCTAAAAACTACGATTAGCATCGTAATGAGCAAAGGGATAGTAGCCAGCCTGGTAAATAAACCTAGAATTAAGGCAATAGAACAGCCCACTTCGGCAAAAACGGTCAGGCTATAACTTATTTCGCTGCTTATTTCGAAAGGGTCAGGAAAATTGTGAAAAGCACTTTCAAAATCCTTAAGCTCAGCCATTCCATGCTTTAACATCATCACACCAATGCCCACCCTCAAGACTAAAAGTCCTATTTCCTTATAGCTTTTTAAGATGAATTTTTTTACCGTCATATATTTAGTAGTAGAATAAAAAGTAGTTTTAATCTTCAAAGATATGTAATTATTTTTATATCGAGGAAAACACTGAAAAGGGATATGATAAATCTATATCGTCAAGAACACATTAAAATATTTTCTATATAAATTACATTATCCCTTTGGATTCACGGAGTTATTTTGTACCTTATAGCACAATTTGCACTCGTTAACGGTTATTTCTAAATCGTTTATAGCACCATATCTATTTAGTTTATTCAAATTAAAACCATTAAAATTATGAATTTTACCCCACGAAAATCAGCGAGTCCCACCGACTCAAATGTGATGTCTTTCCCATCAGTGGAAGACTGCATGGCACGTAATGAAATCACACTTTCACCAGAAATGACCATTGTCGATGCCATCGACGTTATCTTAATCAATAAACTAACGGGAGCGCCTGTCATGGACAGTGACCGAAAGATTGTAGGTATGTTAACAGAAAAAGATTGTCTTCGGTTGCTTATTGATAGTGCCTACAATAATATGCCATACCACAATAGGACTGTTGAAGATTATATGTCAAAAGTTGTAAAATCCGTTTCGGTGGATAGCGATATTTTGGATGTAGCCAATGAATTTCTGACGACAACATATAGAAAATTTCCAGTGATTACTGGCGACGGATATTTGGTTGGGCAGATAAGTCGTAGAGATGTATTGCGGACTGTTAGGGATTTAAAAAAGACAACCTGGTAATAAATAATATCGATGAAGCAAATATCACAAGCAATTCCTTTTAAATTATTACTAGTAGTTTTTGTATTAATAAGCTTTCAATTTACTAGTTCCAAAGGGGCTATTGAAAGTAAAAAGGTGTTGACACTAAAACTACCACTTGATAAAATTAAATAACCAAAAGGATTCAAGGTAGAATTGTTAGTGTCGGATGATAAGGCAGGGGTGATTTATAGAATTTATTACAAAGGGTAGAAAATTAAAAAATAGAAAGATGAAAAAGGCAGGAATATGGCTTGATAAAAAAGAAGCTTCAATAATTACATTAGAAGGCAAAGGTCATCAGTATAAAATGATTGCATCGGAAGTAGTGACAAGAGAAAGAATAGAAGGGGAAACTAAAAAATTTGGAAAGTTTGGTGAACAATATTTAGATGCAGAAAAGGATAAAGAGAGCCAAATGAAGTCGCAAATTTCCAAGTATTTGAAAGAATTGATAAAAGAAATTCAGCAAGTGGATGAAGTTGTCATATTTGGACCTGCTGATATGAAGAATTTGCTAGAAAAACAAATTATTGCTGATGTGTCTCTAGCTACAAAACTGAAAGCTGTAGAAACAGCTGATAGCATGACAGAAAATCAGAAGGTTGCTTGGGTAAGGGATTTTTATGATAATTAGGTTTTGGAAATAAATGTTTTTGTGAGCTCCAAGGTAATATTCTCTAGGAGTTCATAGGCATTGTTCATTGCTTCTTGGGTTGTATTATGTTCATTTTTTAATGAATAAACCTTGCTGATGCCAATTTTTGATAGCTCCTCTTCTGCAATGTCCAAAGTACCAGTGACCGCAACGACAGGAATATTATTTTTTTTACATATTTCTGCTACGCCGTAGACCACTTTTCCCGCAAGTGTTTGTGCATCTATTTTTCCTTCACCAGTGATGACGAGGTTTGTGTTTTTTAGTTGTTTTTCAAAGTTAACGATGTCTAGAATGGTAGTAATCCCTGGTTTTATATCGGCATTTAGAAAAGCAATCGCACCAGCAGCTATTCCGCCTGCAGCTCCGCTGCCTTCAATATTAGCAACTTGCTTTTTAGTTGTTTTTTCTATGATAAAGGCAAAATTTTTGAGCCCTGCGTCTAATAGTTTGATGGCTTGCTTATCTGCTCCTTTTTGTTTGGCATAAACAAAAGCTGCCCCACTTTTTCCATAGAGGGGGTTTTTCACATCGCATACCACTGTAAATTTTGTTTTGGCTAGACAAATTTTCAAATCCTGATTTTTGATAGTATAAACGTCGGTTAGATTTTTGCCAATTGGTTTTAGTGCTATTCCTTGCTTGTCAAGAAATTGATATCCAAGTGCAGCTGCCATGCCCATTCCTGCATCATTGGTAGCGCTACCTCCTACAAAGAGAAATATTTCTTTGGCGCCTTTATTACAGGCATCTAAGATCAATTCGCCGGTGCCATATGTAGACGTGTAGCGGCAGTTACGCTCGTTTTCTTTGAGTAATTGCAGTCCGGAGGCTGCTGACATTTCTATGTAAGCCGTGGTTTTGTTTAGCAAATAACTTGCTCCAATAGGTCGAAACAACGGATCGTTTACTATTACCAATATTCTATTATAATCACTGTATGATTCAAGAATACCAAGTGTGCCTTCACCACCATCTGCAAGCGGTATTTTTACTATATCAATATTTGCGTCGAATTGCTTGATACCTTGTTCTACCGCATTACAAACAGCACTTGCAGTTAGTGAACCTTTGAATTTGTCGGGCGCAATGATGAATTTCATGTGCTTTTTAATAGTCTATTTTATCCTCCTTGCTAGGTGGATAGTTTTTAGATATCCTGTTTGCTTTTAAATGTTCAGGGATTTTATGTTTCCAGCGTTTATGCGTCCAAAGCCAAAACTGGGGTTTATTCTTGATTGTTTTTTCCATTAGCTTAGTATGCTGCTCAGTAATCCAACCTAACGGAGTCTTTTTTGGAGTATCCGTAATGAGTTGCATGTTGGCATGATAGTACCCTCTTTTTTGTTGAGATAAACTTAGAAATATGACCACCATATCATGCTGTCTCGCCATCATTTCCACACCTAGAAAAACGGGCGTTCCTCTGTTCATAAAATTCAGCCAATATCCTTTTTGAGGGGCGGGGGTCTGATCTGATATTAACCCGATGGTAAATGGTTTTTTGTTTATATTTTTACTAACATATTCTGAGGTAGTTTTCATTGAGATAAGTTTTCCGCCAAATCTTGCCCTCGATTTCAAGAAATAATCATCAAATTTTTTGTTATGCAATGGCTTATATACCCCTGCGCAGGCATATTTGGAATTAAGCGCATATCCTAGCCATGCCCACTCCCAGTTGCCGTAATGTCCCATGACAATGATAACAGACTTTCCCTTTTTAAGATAATCTTCTGCCACTTCCATATTGACAAATTGAATTCTATTTTTTAGTTCTTTTTTTGAAATACCAAACGACTTTACTGCCTCCACTACTAGGTCGTTGAAAAACGAATAAAACTTTTTTCTTAATGAGACAATCTCTTTTTTGGACTTTTCAGGAAAAGCACCAGCTATGTTGGCTTCAATAACGCGCCTTCGATAAGGGATGATTTTAAAAATCACATGGGTTAGCAACCATGAAAAAGGATATAGCACACCAAACGGAAGTTTAGAAATGACCTTGATGAAAAAAATACCAATGCTACTCATGCAGCATCAAAGATAGTTTTTTTGTAGGGGAAATTTGCTTCCCAGAAATTAAAGTAGCGGTCATTGTACCATTTTAATTTTAAAATGACGTATAAATAATCCGAATTGTTTTTTGTTCATGTGATACATAAAATTCAAGTATAGCCATAGCTACGGTTTAATTTTTTAAAAATGCAGGGACGAACCCGCCCGCCATCGGGCAGGAAAGAAACGGATTATGTGCGGTACTTTTATGTTGAAATGGTATTACTTATCCTTTCTCTTATAATTGATTCTCCATAGCAAACGCCAGGTTTGTCCACCATCACTTGAACCTTCCCAGTCCCAAATAAATGCATTGTCGGTTATATTTTTAAACACCATCCTTTGAATAGTTTTTTTACCATTACGCTCATTCATTTTAGTTTTAAAAATTTTCAGCCCATCTTTTACTTCCCCAATAAAATCATAGTAACCGCCTTGATTGTCTGCCCAAGCCTGATGCCATGTTTTTGTTGTAGGGTTATAGACTGTAATACTTGTACCTTTAAACCCAGTATCAATATCTTCAAAGTTTTCTTCTATTACTTTTTGATCTACAATTTTGGAAATAATATTGATGCCATGACCCATGGTACTATCGGCTTTCTTCCAAGTAAGATTCCACTGACCTACCCAAAAATCAAATGATTGTGCATTGAGATTGTTTTGGGCATAAGTAGTGCCGCCAAAAAAAGTTATTACTAGCGGAAAAATAATTCTTTTGATCATTGTTGCAATATTTTCTATGCGAAGTTAGTTCATTCTATGGAAGAAGAATACCCCCATATAGCGTGATTTTGCTTTACAAAAACTTAATAGGAATACGCACTTTGGTTTTATCCCACATGAGCAATAGGTCGGTGGTTGTTTTTTTTTGGTTAAATGACATGGTAAACGGTTCATAGATTGTAGTGAGTGTTTCTACTGGTACTTCAAAAGTTAAAACATTATGTCTTGGGTTGTAATCAAAAGCACCCCATTGTCCTAAATCTTTATTGATAATGATTTGCCAATTGTCCTGATTAGGAATGGTAAATAAGGTGTAGGTTCCTGCACTAAGTCTTTTTCCACCAATGATAATATCCCTGGTAACCGTAATTTCTGAGGCTTCATTCGCACCTGTGCGCCATACTTTACCAAAGGGAATAAGGCTGCCAAATATTTTCCTATCTCTTTTATGCGGTCGGCTGTAGGTGATTTTTACATAAGTGTCTTCATATTTCATCGTGACAATTGCGCTTGGGCTCGGTAGCGGTTTCAATGCCTCTTGACCCATAATATTTGCATTAAAACTGAGGGTTATAAAAAGTATGCCCAGTGATTTAAAAATGTTTTTGCTCATGGTGTTACTATTAGTAATGAAAAATCCCCTTAAATTTAGAGATTATTTTTTTGAAAGCTACAATTCCACCCACAAAGATTATACCTATTTTGATTGGATGAAATAGATTGCGAGACATGAGACTCAAAGAAGCTTATTTTTGGATTATGAAACTCAAAATCCTTAACTTTACATTCTAATTGTAATATCAGTGTAAATCTTCTACCCATGAGCAAACTAGCATTTGATGATATTTATATGGAATTGGCAGTCAACTTAGCCAATCGGTCGCATTGTATCAAACGTCATGTGGGAGCGGTACTCACCAAAGAGACAAGAATTATTTCTATAGGCTATAACGGACCACCATCAGGCACGCACAACTGCGATGATGAATGGCCAGAAGAAGGCTGTGCCCGAGATTCAAAAGGTGGTTGCTCACTCGCTATTCATGCCGAGCAAAATGCCATATTGTATGCAGTAAAAAATAAAACGTCAGTGGAAGGTGCCACCATTTACGTAACGCTGGCTCCATGCCTTTCGTGCGCCAGAATTATCTATACCATGGGTATCAAAAAGGTCATCTACCTTAATTCATATGCAGAATATAAAGGAATAGAGAACGACGAAGGTGTTGATTTTTTAGAAAAATTTGGCGTGGAAGTGGAAAGGTATCAGGGAGATTTGACGAATACTACGGAGATGGTTTAGGGAAAACAATTTCTAAAAATTGTACTTATTCAATAAAAACATGTCTTTAATGAATAATTGTTAAAAATAAATAGCATTTATTTGCAAATTGATATATATATATATATTGGCAAAGTAAAAATCAGCGAAAGCGCTTTCAACCGATTTTTTCAGCTATGTGTTTAGTAGCCCAAGGATTTTTTCTCTTGTGTGAATTAAACAGTAACTGTAAGCGTATGTTTAATTTTTAATTTATCAAATCATGAAAAGAATATATCAATTAAGTTTTGTATTATTAGTTACCTTATTATTTAGCCAGTGTGAAAATGAAGAAAAAATATCTAAATCACCTGAAGAACTTAATATACTTTCTGAAGCGGAAAGTTATGGGATTGTTCGATCTGAAGAATTTCAAAGTTATGTTTCATTAAGATTTCACTTTATAGATCTAATTTACATTGCAATTCAGAAGGGTCATGATTTAGAAACTTTAAAAAAAGTTACGATAGAATCTATAAATACAGAAAAAAATACTCAATTCTTTTCTGTAGTTTTTGGGTCAAAACAAAAAGGTCTTGAGTATATAAATTCACTTGAAATGAGTCGCGTCGCATTGTATGACAAATATCCTGTATTGTACGAAGTGAGTTCACAAATGAAATCTCCAGAAGTATCCGCAAATTTTGTAAATATGTTTTATGATAATCTAGAAACAATATCAAAGGAGCGATTTGTGATTCAGAAGGTTTCCAAAAGTAGAGTAAATGATCCACATGAATATAGTATTACCTGTGGTTCTTATTGGAAGCAGATAAAACTAATTGGTTGTTCTGGAGTTTGTGGGTTGGCCACGCCAGTGGTTGGTCCTGGTGCATTTCTATGTGTTTGGGGATGTTGGTGCACCTTATGTAACGATAATTCAGCAGTTGCTGAGATGATGTGTTAAAACAAGGAATTATGGAAGTTTTATTATTAATTGGAGTGATAGCTTTTTTTGTTGGAGCAAGAGTTTTGATTAATAGGCTGAAGCAGCCTGTGTCAAGTTTGGTAGTTCTTATCATTGGAGGATTGTTTATGTTATTTATTTGGATAGGAATTGATAAGCAATATTTTCATTGGAAAATTTTGATGTCCGTTCCTGTAGTTGCTAATATGTGGCATATGGCAAAAAAAATTTACTCAGGTTTTAAATCTGAGAAGCGATAGTCTTGCAATGTTGTCACCTATGAATTGTAGGAAAAAGTCACAACAAGTTAGGCATATATTAATTTTAGAGCAAGTACAGTCCAACATCACACCAATAGCATGAATCATATTACTGAACTGAACACAGCCGATAGGAAAACGCTGCGTGGCATTACAGAAAAATATGGTGACGTGGACGATTTTACTAAAAATGCCACAAAATCGGTATTGGAAGAATTTTCTAAACTGACAAAAGCTGTGGAAGTAGAAAATACGAAGCGTTATGTGAAGGCGTTTGATTCATACCTAGTTCAACTAAAAAAAGATTTTGATTTTAGTCAAGAAAACCTTAGCTTGGCTATCTCAGAAGGTTTTTTAAAAGAAGTAAAATCTGTTAAAAATGGACGGAGTTGTATGTCATTGTGTTCTGATTTAGAAATCACGACCTATGTACAAACCTTTAATGCGGCTATAAATGCTGGCTTAGATGTTGAAGCGGCGGATCGTGCTGGTGAAATTGCAGGAAATTATACGTATGCAGGCTGTCTTTAGGGCTGTGCAATAGAACAATAATAAATGTTAAATTTAAACAATAAAAAAATGAAAAAGATTGTAATAATTTCTTGCTTTTTTGTAGGTGTTATGTTGTCTTCGTTGGCGCAAAATAATGGTGGGCAGCAAAAGAATAAGGAAGTGGAAAAAGTATTGACAGCGTATAAATCTGAGGCCAAACCATACTTAAATGAAATGGTTGAAAGAGAATATCCTGATAAAAAAGGTAATCCTACTAGCCTTTTTTCCCTGCGCAATGCGAGCTTGGCTGCATTGGTTGCAAATCAGGTGGTTGTCAGGGAAGATGTATACAAAGCCTTGGAGATAACAAAGAATTTGGGGTCAGTCCCGAAAAGTAGGCTTGACAGTATTCCGTATATTGATGTTTTAGTAAAAAATGCATATAGAACAACCTATCCGGGGTTGCCTTATGAGTTTTATAAGAAAGCTAGTGACAAGGCAAAAAGGAATTGATCATAATTATTATTTTATGAAACCCACCTTATTAATTTGAGGTGGGTTTTATTTCAAATTAGAAAACCTTGTCCTTTGGGCAAGGTAATGTTCTTATGGCTTTGCCTGTTTTTAGACCTTAATGAATCTTAAATTTTTAATTATGTCATTCACGGCCCCTTTTAGTGGCTTTTCAAAGCCACCTTCTAAGAAGGTGTGATTTTTACTTTATCACGCTTAATTCCATTCCCACCGCACTAAAAGCTTCAATAGCCTTATCCAGATGATGCTTTTCATGTCCGGCAGATATCTGCACCCTGATGCGTGCTTGTCCTTGAGGTACTACAGGAAAGAAAAAGCCAATGACATAAATCCCCTTGTCTAATAATTTGGCGGCGAATTCTTGTGCTAGGGTTGCTTC
>CAYRIF010000024.1:0-20654 GCA_964424205.1 uncultured Roseivirgaceae bacterium
AGATTTTAAATTTATAACAATTCTTTGATTAATTCAATCATACAAACCTAAGGTAAGTATCGGGATTGCGGCTACACGAAGCTAATCGCATGAATAATGTGTTTTATATAAAATAGCCAAACAATAAAGTTTAAAAATAGTGCGAAAAATCACCAACATCTAGTATTTTTGTACTCAAACTGAGGCACTACTATTTTTATTGATTTTATACTACTATTCCATTGATATTTGACGTTCAAAGCAACGTCCTTGAGAGGTTAAACGTCATTGTATAGATGGAAACTGTTTAAACAAAAATTACCCCGATGCTGACAAAAATTATAAAGGTTACATTTCTGCTTGTTTTTTCAACCATGGGTGTATTTGCACAGCTTACACCAGAAACACCCTCTTTAGATGGCAAGGCTGTTTCTCCCTATCAAATTGATTTAGAATGGAAACAAGACGGTACTAATTTTGATGAATTTATTTTACAAAGAAAAACAGAAACTGATTTTGGATATAAGACAATTGAAACGTTTGGAAAAAGCATTCGGAACTATTCTGATAAAGACTTAACACCAAAAACCACCTATTACTACCGCATAAAAGCACGTAATTTTACTTTTTTTGGCACTTTTGATTCTAATTGGTCTAATGAAATCAAAGCAACTACCTTTTCTGAAGGACCAGAAAGACCTACCGCATTAGAAGCGAATGCTGTCTCCCAAACAAGTATTAAAATTACCTGGAAAGATAATTCAAATGACGAAGACAAGTTTGTAATTCATAGGTCAAAGATTAATCAAAATAACTATACCGAAATTACAAGTGTCAATAGCAATACAACTTCTTATACTGATAATGGACTACAATCAAGCACCCGATATCATTATAAAGTATTCGCCAGTAATAGTGATGGAAACAGTAGTTTCTCAAACTCCGCCAACGACAAAACTTGGCAATATCCGCCAACGCTAGATGATATTCCTGACCCTGCAGCAATTCCTAAAAATGCACCCACACAAACAATCAATTTAAGTGGTATCACTGCTGGAGGATCTGAAAATCAGACTATGACAGTAACAGCAGTCTCTAGCAATACATCGTTAATTGGCAACCCAACTGTAAGTTATACCTCTGCAAATAAAACTGGGAGCTTGAGTTTTAAACCAAAAGCTGACCAAACTGGTACGGCAACGATTACTGTGACGGTCACAGACAATGGGGCTTCACAATCGCCAAATGTCAATAAAACAAGTAAAGCATTTAGTGTAATTGTAAGCAATGAACTTCCAGACTTAGATTTTAGCGAAGTAATTGTAGACCGTGAAATTGCAGGGTTTGGACAAAAAATAAGGGTTCAATCATTTATTAAAAATATAGGGGTAAAACCTTCGTCTGCATCTGTTCTTAAATATTTTCTTTCGACAAATAATACATATAGTAGTGATGACAAACCATTTGCTAGTTTTTCTGAAATATCAGCACTTGCAGTAAATCAAGAAAAAGCATTTGAAGACTTCATCACCATGCCTGGAGAAAGCATTGGAGAAGGCATCTTTTATATCATTTTCTTTGCAGATGCAAACAAGCAGGTTTCTGAAAAGAATGAAAAAAACAACATCAAAGCAGTAAAAATAGCATTGACCCATGACATTCCGCCTGTCATTACAAAGATGGAATTTCCAGAATTTGTTGATGCCGAAAATGACAAAGCAACAATTAAAATTTCTGCTGAAGATGAAAGTGGAATTACCAAAGTGAATTTCATATTCAGAGGCATCAGAAATCCGAACTGGGACACAACACTCGTTAATAAAACAGGAGAATACTATGCCGTTGAAGTGCCAAGTGCCAAATTTGATGCAATAGGGTTAGAGTACTTTTTCGAAGTAATCGATGATGCGGGACTCAAAGCGATTAGCGAAACAAGCTATACGTATGTGAAATTCCCAAATGGTACTGATTTTCCTTCTTTAACTTTTGGAGATAGCGAAAATGACTATCAAATGATTTCAATACCCCTTGTTCAGTATGACAACAAAATCTCATCAATTCTAAATGATGATTTAGGAAAGTATAACAAAAGAAAGTGGCGGATGTTTCATTATCAAAATAATAAACTATCGGAAAATGGGAAGAATCTGAGCACAATGGAGCCAGGAAAGGGTTATTGGTTTATTGCCCGCAAAAAACACACCGTAGATACAGAGGCAGGCAATACTGTGCAGGTTCATCAGCAAAAATTATTTGAAATCACCTTAAAGCCAGGATGGAATCAAATTGGTAATCCGTATAATTTTGATATCGCTTGGGCAGATGTATTAGAAGAAAATGGGTTCCCCAGTGGACTAAGTGCCCTCAGAACTTATGAAAAGGGGTATAAAAGTCCACTAATACTAAAAAAATTTCAGGGAGCATTTATCAATGCAACCGAGGAGATAACACTAAAAATTCCCTTGCTAGACCACACAAAAAGAAGAATAAGTAGCAATGGTAGAATTGCAAGCAGCCAATCACCAAGTAATGTTTGGGAAGTTGATTTAACACTCAAGTCAGGAAATACAACCCACCAAATCAATGGCTTTGGCATGAATAGTAGTGCCAATTTAGGTCAGGATGAATACGATGAAATCAATCTACCCAATTTCGGATTTGTAGATGACGTAGCGCTCTCATTCAGTAATCAATTATCCAAAGACATCGTCCCTGTAGCAGAAAATCACATTTGGAATTTTGAATTAGACAATAATGGGAGTGGACGATACATCGAGTTATCATGGAATATGGAAAATTCAGACATTGACAATGAGCTTTACCTCTATGACATCGCTAAAGAACAGGTGATCAATATGAATAATCGCTCAAACTACTGGGCTAAAACTGGCAGCTCTAAAAGCTTCAAGATTTTCTATGGCAGTCAATCTTTTATTGATGAGCATCTAAAACCTCAAAAAATATTATTGGGCAATGCTTATCCAAATCCATTTAATGCTACCACTGCGATCCCGCTTGCCTTACAAGCATCTGACACACCCTACTTTGTAGAAATAAACATTTTCAATAGTATAGGACAACAAATTAGTACAATTACTAGCCAAAACTATGATGAAGGCTTTCATGAAATCAAATGGGGAGGTACTGACCATTTTGGCAATAGGGTAAAACCAGGTTTGTATATTTATAAACTGAATGTGCAAAATAAGTCAAACAACACCTCACAGATTGGTAGGGTGGTTTTGAAGTAGAAAAAATATTATTCTAATCTGAAACATAAAAGTTTCAAAATAGCCAGCTATCGCATCCTCTTTGATGCCTCAAATCTCACATTCTCCTTACTTTCCGTGGATTAAATTTCTAGTTTAACTCAGGTTTCTTAGTAAAAACTCCTTCATACCATGGCAATCCCATGTCATAGTATTTTTCATAAATTGGCACAAAACCAGCGGCTTTAACTAGCTTATCTGTATCACGGTTTAGATGACAACCGTCACCTGCCACTTTCCAAGCAGGGGTAAAAAAATCAAATACCTTCCCTTTCAAGCTAGTTTTAGGACGAATATGTTCAATTAACACTAGTTTCCCAGATGGTTTCAACCATCTTGAAAAGTTCTCTATGGCCAATTCAACATTTGGCACTGTACATAAAACAAGGGTACTCACCACTGCATCAAGGCTTTCTGGGGCAATTACCTCCTCTACAGCCTGTGCATTCACACCTTCCTCTATAATTCTAATATTACTACCTTCCGGGATTTTCACTCTTGCTCTTTTTGCCATATCTACAGAGGGCTCAACAGCTATCACTTCTGTATTCTTCCCATAAAATTGAAAATTTATTCCCGTCCCCGCACCAACTTCTAATATCTTTCCTTCTAAATCTGCAATTAGCCCTTTTCTTTTTTTTGAAAGCTTCCGCTCAAACTGTCCCATAAAAGGATCATAAATTGCTGCGAAAAATTTTTGATATAGTTTTCCCATGTGTTTTTATAAGACCTAAGATTTGATGACATAAAAGATAAGACTAGGCGTAATCATACCCTCCACATTACTTTACATCATGTCCTTGAATCTTAATTTTCAAATATCTCTGCTAATTTAGCCTCTAATGCCGCTCCTCTTAAGTTCTTGGCAATTATTTTTCCTTCTTTGTCTATGAGTACCGTAGCAGGAATTCCAGTAATGCCATATGCCGCTGCAGCGACAGAATTGAAGTATTGCAAATCTGAAACTTGCGTCCAAATAAGTCCATCCTTTGCTATTGCCGCCACCCACTTTTCTTTAGTCTTATCGAGCGAAACACCATATACCTCAAAACCTTTATCATGGTACTTATTATATGCTTTTACTACATTTGGGTTTTCGGCACGACAAGGTCTGCACCAAGCTGCCCAAAAGTCAATCATCACATAATTTCCTCTCAGTGAAGATAATTTGACATTGTTTCCATCAGGTGTTGGCAAATCAATTTCAGGTGCCATTGATCCGATAGCAGTAACACTTAATTTATCTATCTGTGAGATAAATTGCGCTGCCATTTTGTTGTCAGGTGCTTCCTTCCTGAATTTATCCGCCAATTCTTTTAAGAATTCTACATCTTCACTTGGGTCAAGTAGTTGTGTCGCAAGAATCGCCGCAACTGATGTTCCCATATCCGATATTTTTGTTTTGACAACCTCCCTAATACTTCTCTGCTTATCCATGACTATCGCTTGCAAAGAATCAACCGCTTGTTGATTACCTGCTTGTTGCGCTTGCATCAACTGTGGCATAAACTGCTGTCCATAATTCTGCATCTCTGCCGCAGTTTTTTGAATATCCATAAAATCATCCGTATCCTTCGAGCCTATTACCTCAAAACCATTTTCAAAATCTTTCCCTACATTCACAGTAATATCTTCGTCTGTCGGATTTAGAATGAAAAATACAGCTTGCTTTTCATATAATTTCAATCGATATAGATTTGATTCAGGCACCTCATATGCGATATGAAAAGTACTATCTACCTCCAATGTGACAGTATCTACAACTTTAAAATCATTTTCGTTAAGTGCTTCTAAAACAATAACGCCTGTTTTTTCGGGGTTTTCAATTTTACCAGAAATTCTAACTCCTTTTTCTCTAACACTAGAAGCAGTATCACAGGAAAACCCAATAAAGATAATCCCTATAGCTATTAATATATTTCTTAGTTTCATTTTATATTTTTTTTTCAAATTTAGTTAAGATTCTTGTTTCTGCCTTATATTTAAATGGTAATTTTTATTCTATTATGCAGGAATCAAGCGACTTGCGTAAAAGTTCATTTGTTGTCTTAGGATCTACCTTCCCGTCACACCTTTGCATTACTTGTCCCATAAACATCCCTATCAATCCCTTTTTTCCTTTTTTATATGCCAATACTTTATCCGGAAATTTCGCCAACACCTCATCAATAAATGGCTGAATGACCTCTCCGCCTCCTTCCTGAATAAGATTCATTTCTTTAGCAACTTGCGCAGCAGATACCTTCCTGTTTTTCAACAACGCTGGGAATATTTTTTGCGAAGCCATGGAAAAACTCACTTTCCCGTCAGCTATCAAATCAATCAACATAGCTAAACGGTGAGGTGTTAAGTCAAGTTGCGTAATTGAGTGATTTTCTTCATTCAGATATGACTTAACTGGTCCCATTAACCAGTTGGAAGCTGCTTTATAGTGTACCGTACTTTTACATATTTCTTCGAAATACACTGCCAATGCTCGTTCCTCTGTCAGCAATGTGGCATCATATTCAGGCAATTTATACTGCGATACAAATTTTTTGAAAAGAGCTTTGGGTAACGTTGGCATAGCAGATTCAATCTCAGCCAATTGCGCTTCAGAAATAATTACAGGACTTAAATCAGGATCAGGAAAATACCGGTAATCATTTAGCGTCTCCTTGGTTCGCATACTTGCTGTCGTTCCATTATCTGCATCAAATAGTCTTGTTTCAGAGATAATCACATTTCCCATTTCCACTTCCCCAATTTGCCGAATAACCTCATAGTCAATGGCTCTTTTCACATTCCTCATTGAGTTCATATTCTTAATCTCCACCTTGCTACCCAACTCCTTAGCATCCAGCAGCATCACCGAAATATTAGCATCGCAACGCATAGAGCCTTCTTCCATATTGCCGTCACAAATTTCCAAATACTTCACCAATTTTCTTACTTCATATAAAAATTGAAAGGCCTCTTCCGAAGACCTCAAGACAGGTTCTGTCACAATCTCAATCAATGGCATGCCTGCCCTATTCAAGTCAACCAATGAATTTTTCTTAGCATGAATCAACTTACCTGCATCTGCTTCTAAGTGAATTCTATTCAATATAATCGCTCGCTCCGCCCCTGCTACTTTTACCATTACCTGACCACCGATACAAATCGGTGTCCTATCTTGCGTAATTTGATAACCACTCGGCAAATCTGGATAAGTATAATTTTTTCGGTCAAAAACCATCTCCCTACTGATTTTAGAACCACATGCCAAGCCCATTTTTATGGCATATTCTAATACTTTTTTATTAAGCTTTGGCAATGTTCCAGGGTGCGCTAACGTAATAGTACTAATGTTTGTATTGGGTGCAGCACCATAAGTGGTATGGTCTGCTGCAAATATTTTACTCTCCGTTGCTAATTGCGCATGGACTTCCAGTCCCACCACCACTTTGTATTTATTTCTGATTTCTGATTTCACTTTACCGTTTTATACTTCTTTAATAATATTTCCCAATGCTTCTGCCTTTTCATATTGCACATAATGCGCCGAATTTTCAAAGATAACCAATTTTGAATTTGGAATGACATCGTGTGCTTTTTTAGCATCGTCTAGGATTGTTTTTCTATCTTCACCACCCACCACAATCGTCACCGGAATTTTTATTGCTGCAAACTTGGAACTGATGTTCTCTAGATTTTCTTGCACGTCCACAATTTCCTTTGACATCGTATAAATCACCTTTGGCTGTACCCATATTTTTTTTCTAAAGTAAAGAAAGTCATTTGAAATTTTATCCCGCTTTCCATTAAATAATTCTACAATTACCTGCGTCATCATTTTCGAGCCAACAGTTTTAGCCAGCAACACACAGAAACCTTTTCCTAGCAATGGTATGGAAGTTAGCTTCAACATTCCTTTTACTTCAATATCATAAAGTGGCGCGGCAACTAGCATACAAGATTTGATTTTAGGATTTGGATTTACTGCTAAGTATGCACCGATCAGTCCGCCATAGGAATGTCCCACCAATACCACATTATCAAGTGCCAGTTTCTCTATTATTTCATGAATCACATGGGCATTTTCCCCCAGCGAATAATCAACCTGATGGGCAGTACTGTAACCATGTCCCGGTCTATCAAAAGCAGTAACGCAATAATCATTTGACAAAAAATCAATCAGCGACTGCCAGTCTTCTAGCGAACCCGGCACACCATGAACTAGCAAAACATTCCTTCCTTTGCCCTTCTGAATATAGCGGATTTGCTCACCATTTATTTCAATAAATTCACCAAGACTTGCTTCGTCAGGCCGAAAATTTCCCATACCCAATCCTCCTAAAACAATGAGCAGTACCAAAAAAATCAAAACAAATTCCATTAATCCAATCATAATTTCTACAGTAAAACTAAATACTAGATAAATGCCTTTGCTTTTTCAATCACGTTATTCAGCCCCGAAATATCCTTTCCGCCAGCAGTAGCAAAGAATGGTTGCCCACCTCCTCCACCTTTTATCTCCTTTGCAAGCTCCCTCACTATATTGCCAGCATTCAGACCTTTTGACTTCACCAAATTTTCTGAAATCACTACCATAATCTGTGGACTGCCATTAATATCTGCTGCCAACACCGCAAATAGATTTTCGGTCTTCGCCTTTAGTCCAAACGCTATAGATTTCAACGCCTCTGCCGATGGAATATTCACTTTTTCGATGAGCACATTCATCCCCTCTTGTGCTTCAATTTTATTGGTCAGGTGCAGCTTCAGTTCATTGGCTTGCTGCTGATGTATTTTTTCTATTTCCTTTTGCAATTTTTGCTTTTCACCGACAAGCCCCTCGACAGCTTTTATCAAGTCAGTAGGTCTTTTTAATAAATCAGAAACCATTTTCAGTTCCTCTAATCGTCCGTTGATGTAGGTTTCTGCTGCATCTGCTGTCAGCGCTTCAATTCTACGGACGCCGGCAGCAATCGAGCTTTCATTGATAATTTTGAACAACCCTATCTGCCCAGTTGCTGGCACATGAACACCGCCACATAGCTCTACCGAAAATTCCGTATCGAATGTTATGACCCTTACAAAATCACCATATTTTTCTCCAAAAAGCGCCGTCGCTCCCATGGTCTTCGCCTCATCAATCGGCACATTCCGTTGTTCATTCAGCGTGATGTTTTCTCGTATTTTTTTATTGACTATTTGCTCTACTTGTTGGATTTCCTCATCTGTCATTTTTGAAAAATGGCTAAAATCAAAACGCAATATTTCATCAGAAACATAAGAACCTTTTTGCTGCACATGGTCTCCCAAAACCTCCTTCAATGCGGCGTGCATTAAGTGTGTTGCGCTGTGATTATCAACCGTCAACAGGCGCTTACTTTTGTCCACTACGCAATGAAAAGTGGCATGTACATCTGTGGGAAGTTCCTTTATGAAATGAATAATCAAGTCGTTTTCTTTCTTTGTATCAAAAACACCAAACTTATTGCCCGCTGCTTCTATGTAACCTGTGTCCCCAATTTGCCCACCACTTTCTGCATAAAAAGGAGTTTTATCTAATACAATCTGATAAAATGATCTCTTCTTTTCCGTTACCCGTCTATACTTGATTATTTGCGCCTCAGATTCTAAATAATCATATCCCACAAATTCCACCGCTTCCTCTGATTTTAAAATCATCCAATCACCTGTTTCTTGTGTTGCAGCTTGTTTAGATCGTTCCTTCTGCTTTGCCATTTCAGAGTCGAATTCCATTTCATCAATGGTCATCCCTGATTCTTGAGCAATTAGCGCTGTTAAATCAACAGGAAATCCAAACGTATCGTACAGTTCAAATACCGTTTTACCACCTATAACCGTTGACCTTCCTTTCAATTCCTTTTTGATTTGTTCTAATTTTGCTAATCCATTTTCCAACGTTCTCAGAAACGAGTTTTCCTCTTCCAGAATCACTTTACCAATGAAAGCCTCTTGCGCCACTATTTCAGGATATACATCGTCGAATTGTTTTGATAGTATCGGTAAAAGCTGATAAAGGAAGGGCTCTTTAAAATCTAAAAACGTATATCCGTACCGTACCGCCCTCCGTAAAATCCGCCGAATTACATAGCCAGCTTTATTATTGGAAGGCAGCTGTCCATCTCCAATTGTGAATGCAATTGCCCTGATATGATCGGCTATCACTCGCATGGCAATGTCTGTTTCTTCAGATTTTCCGTATTTTATACCAGATTTTTTCGCTATAAAATCAATCATTGGCACGAAAATATCGGTGTCATAATTGGATTTTTTACCCTGAATTGCCATCGTTAACCGTTCAAAGCCCATGCCAGTGTCTATGTGTTTTGCAGGAAGGTTTTCTAATTTTCCTGATGCCAATCTATTGTATTGGATAAATACCAAATTCCAAATTTCCACCACCAACGGATGGTCTTGATTCACCAACGCAACACCTGGTGTATTATCGATTTCCTCTTGTGCACGTAAATCCACATGAATTTCCGAACATGGTCCGCATGGTCCTGTATCTCCCATTTCCCAAAAGTTATCTTTTTTTGAAGCATTGATGATTCTATCTTGGTCAATCAAATTAGCCCACAGATCAAAAGCTTCTTTGTCTTGCTCAAGATTATCGGCTATATCTCCCTCAAATACAGTCACATACAATCTACTTTTTGGTAATTTATAAACTTCAGTTAGTAATTCCCATGCCCACTCAATTGCCTCCTTTTTAAAGTAATCACCAAAAGACCAGTTGCCCAGCATTTCGAACATCGTATGGTGATAGGTATCTTTTCCTACTTCTTCCAAATCATTGTGCTTACCCGAAACACGCAAGCATTTCTGACTGTTAACCACCTTGGTATATTCAGCTTGTTTATTTCCTAAAAAATAATCTTTGAATTGATTCATTCCCGCATTGATGAACATTAATGTTGGATCATTTTGTACCACCAAAGGAGCAGAAGGAATAAACTGATGTTTTTTCTCTTCAAAAAAATTAATAAACGTTTTTCTAATTACTCTAGAATCCATGTAAATCTTACTTAAATACAATATTTTAACAAATCACAAATTATAATTAATACAAATACTTTTAATTTGTGTTAAATTTTATAAATTCGACCCATAAGTTGCAGTACTTTAGTTACTTTGCAACCCAAGTCGAATGCAAAACTATAAGAAAATACAATACTAATAAGTAATGGCTAGAATAAAATACTATTATGATACTGAAACCTGCAAATATGAGCGGGTTAAAATATCCAAATGGGATATTGCCATGAATCTATTGGGTTTCTTTGCTGTTGCATTTGTAATGGCGCTTGGTATTTATCTTGTACATAGTACTTATTTCGACTCTCCTAAAGAAGCTAATCTCAAAAAAGAGAACAATGAATTAAAATTTCATTATGATATTTTGAACAAGGAATTAGGGCAAATTAATATGGTTTTAGGTAGCCTAGAAAAAAGAGATGACGATATTTATAGAACCATTTTTGAAGTTGACCCCATTCCGTCTACCATAAGAAACGGTGGTATTGGAGGCGCAAACCGGTACAAAGAACTTTTGGATAAAGGACTAAAACAAGAAGCGCTCATATTAAGTACTTTACAAAAAGCAGATGCCATCAAGAAAAGATTATACATAGAATCCAAATCTTATGATGACATCATAAAGCTGGCAAAGAGCAAGGATAAAATGCTAGCGAGCATGCCTGCCATTCAACCAATTTCAAACAAACAGCTAACGAGACTTGCCTCCGGTTTTGGTATGAGAATTCATCCAATCCATAAGATTAGAAAAATGCACACAGGTATAGATTTTACAGCGCCACAAGGAACACCCATCTACACAACAGGTGATGGTGTTGTCAAAAGCGTAAGAACAAGTTTGGGTGGTTACGGCAAGCAGATAGAAATAGATCATGGTTACGGTTTCGTTACCAAATATGCCCATATGAGCAAATTTAATGTAAAGAAAGGGCAAAAAGTAAAGCGAGGTGATTGCATTGGCTATGTAGGAAGTACGGGTAGTTCAACTGGACCGCATGTGCACTACGAAATTATCAAAGATGGTAAAAAAATTAATCCAGCACCCTATTTATTCATGGATATAACTGCTGAAGAATATGAAAAATTATTAGAATTGGCTACTAGAGAGAACCAATCAATGGGATAGCATAAGAAAACTTATTTGAGAGCAGTTCTTTTTCATGGAACTGCTTTTTTTATACAACAATATGAGATTACTACGCCACCTACTTTACTTCATCACGATTGCCCTCATTATTTCTGCTTGCAAAACTGCTAAGCCGGTACAAAAAACTGTGCTCAAAACGCAACATGTTAAAAATGACACATTGCCTGATATTGAACCAGTACTACTCACTATAAAGGGGGATACTTTAAAACGGTTAGACTCAGTGGTCGCTATCGGCATCCACCGGCTCATCAAAGATACGGTAAGTGTTGTTGGTGTAGGTGACATCATGATGGGTACAAACTTTCCGAAAGCGGAATACCTTCCTCCAAATAAAGGAAAAGATTTATTAGCAGCGGCAAAACCATTCTTAGAAAATGCAGACATTACTTTTGGTAACCTCGAAGGTGTTATATTGGATGAAGGCGGTACACCTAAATATTGTAAAAATCCAGATATCTGCTATGCCTTTCGTTCACCAGAATATTTATTGGGTAACTTGACCGATGCAGGATTTGATGTGATGAGCATGGCAAACAACCATGCTGGTGACTTTGGGAATATTGGCAGAAAGAATACCCAACGCGTATTGGACTCAATAGGCATTCGCCATGCAGGACTTATAAACAAACCATATTCGACTTTCATCATTGATGGGATGAAATATGGCTTTGCTGCCTTCGCTCCCAACACTGGGACAATGAGTATTAATGATTTACCCAGAGCCAAAGAAATTGTGCAGCACCTCGATTCTATCTCAGACATTGTAATAGTATCATTTCATGGCGGTGCAGAAGGAAAAAAATACCAACATGTCACCAGAAAGAGAGAAACCTTTTACGGAGAAAACAGAGGTAATGTTTATGAATTTGCACACCAGCTAATTGATGTAGGCGCAGATGTAATTTTTGGGCATGGGCCACACGTAGTCAGGGCTACTGAAGTATACAAGAAAAGATTTATCATTTACAGTTTGGGGAATTTTTGCACCTATGCCAGGTTCAATCTAAGTGGTGCAAATCGCCTGGCACCTATCATAAAAATATTCACTAATGCTAAAGGAGAATTCCTTTATGGAAATATCTTTTCATTCAATCAGTACAGGCCAGGCGGCCCAGTGCTAGATGAAAACAATGCAGCTGCTAAAAAAATAAAAGCACTCACTGCAAAGGACTTCCCGGAAAGCGTGATTAATATTGATGAAAATGGAAATATTAAATACATAACACATTAATTCTAATATCTCTAGATTTTATTTATCGAGATAAATAATATTTTGAAAGAATAAGTACCAATAAATCAGGACATTAATGGCATCTTTAAAAAAAATTCTTTAATATTGACCCAGAATTAAATGGATGTATGTTCCATTGATTTTTAGCCTTTTTTTATTGTAGAAAAATCGGCTTTTTGCAGATGTTTATAGCATATAACTATTTTTAATTTTTTTATCAAACCCGAGGAGTGCCTTATAAAGAAAAAGTCATAGAAAAAAAGTACTTCACTATTGGCGAAGTTGCCGATATGTTAGGTGTTGCCACCTCTCTCATCCGGTTTTGGGAAGGCGAGTTTGATATAATCAAACCCAAGAAAAATAGAAAAGGGAATCGTCAGTTTACCCAAGACGACATCAGAAATGTAAAGCTAATCTATCACCTAGTAAAAGAAAAAGGATTTACGCTACAGGGAGCAAAAGACATGCTAAAAAACAGTACCGATACCCTCAAAAATAAGATGAAACTCATTGACTCGCTAAATGACATCAAAGCTTTTTTAACTGAATTGCGAGACGATTTACCGTAATTACAAGGGAATCCCCTATCTTGCTATATGGATAAGGAAAAAGTCTATCAGCTAGCATTAAGTTTTGTTCCTGGAATTGGCAGTATACTGTCGAAGCAACTTGTAAGTTATTGCGGGTCAGCAGAGGCAGTGTTCAATAGCAGTAAAAGCAAACTCAATAAAATTCCGAGAATAGGCAATGTGGCTGCACAAGCCATTCACAAAAGTAAACTCATTAGCGAGGCTGAAAAAGAAATAGAGAAAGCAGCGAAAAATGGTATTGACATCCTTTTTTATACTGATAAAAAATATCCACAAAATCTAAAAAAAATATATGATGCCCCTTCCATCCTTTATGTACAAGGGGGTGTTGACTTAAACAACCGCAAAATAGTAGGTATTGTAGGTACACGTAAAGCAACCGATTATGGCAAGGAGGTGGTGGATAAAATCATAGAAAAACTATCCATTCACAATCCACTTATTGTAAGTGGGCTCGCCTATGGTATTGACATTCATGCCCATAGGTCTTCCTTAAAAAAAGGCTTACCCACGGTGGGGATAATGGGCAATGGAATAGATAAAATATATCCTAAACTGCATCAAAAAACAGTAGCGGAAATGATAAAGACTAACGGTGGCATTATGACCGAATATCGGTTAGGTACTGACGCCAACCCTAAAAATTTTCCGGCTCGTAACCGTATCATAGCAGGGCTATCTGATGCGCTAATTGTAGTAGAAGCGGCAGCCAAAGGTGGTGCACTTATCACTGCTAACATCGCTGACACTTACAATAAAGATATTTTTGCAATTCCAGGAAACCTCAACTCAAAATATTCGGAGGGGTGTAACAAATTAATTAGCCGACACCGCGCAAACATCTATACAGACATTAAGAATTTTGAAGAAATTATGGGATGGGAGGGTGAGGATATCTCTAAAACTATGTCGAAAAAGAATTTCACCATCAACAAAGAAAACTGCAACGAAGAAGAGGTTAAAATACTTGAAATCATGGAAAGCGCTAGTAGAGAAATATTGATTGATGAACTATGTTGGTTGAGTCATACACCTGTCAATAAAATTGGTGCTTTGTTGCTCACCCTCGAGTTCAAAGGATTAGTAAAATCACTGCCTGGAAAGAAGTTTAAGCTTAATATTGTTTGATTTGAGCCATTGAAAAATCCACCGCATCCTGCGTATTAGCGTTAAATAGTTCATATGTATTAGTAGACTTAATTATTTTAATTTTTGAAGGATCCATTGCCCTACGCAAACTGTATTGTTCTGTTGCATAGGCATTCTTCATGACCGCACTTACCGCTGGCTCATAAATAGAAATGGTGGTTTCGAAAAATTTACTTTCTACACCTTGATAGGTAGTCATAAGGTGATCTCTAGACCTCGCCGCCACTAAAGTTCTAATTGTTTTCTGATTGACAAAAGGCAAGTCACAGGCCACAACCAACCATGCTGCGTTTGGTTTCACTTCAAATGCCGCAGACAATGCACCCATAGGCCCTATGTCTTTTAACTTATCGACTATTAAGGGATAAGAAGATTTGAGATTATCCTCTTGTACTTTGCTACAAGAAACAAAAGTTTCAAGTCCTGCGGAAGTAATTAAGTCGAACAAATATTGAACTTGCGGCATCGCATGGTATTCTATCTGATACTTGTCTTTCCCTAGGCGAGTACTTTTTCCTCCCGTCAGGATTAATCCGTATAAATTGTCATCTCCTTTTTTCACTTTTCTAGCCACTACTTATTACTTTTACAATGATGTAAAAATAAGTAATATGAAGTTAAGAATTAGTGGCAATTCAATTAGATTAAGATTAAGTCAGCGTGATGTAAATCTACTAGTAGCGGAAGGTCAAATCGCAGAAAAATTAGATTTTCCAAGCCCCGCTCTTGCCTTTGAATATCATCTATCAATATTAAAAAGCAGTGACATCGCTCAAGCGATGTTTGATGGACAAAAAATGATATTTAAAATCCCACAGAGGGAAGTTACAAATTGGGCTAATTCCAATCAAGAAGGCATCTACAAAACCATAGACATAAAAAACAGCCAAGTATTAGACCTACAGATAGAAAAGGATTATAAATGCTTGCACAAAGATGATGATGAAAATGATACGTTTCCAAATCCACGAGAAGAGGGAAAATAGCCTACCTCCTTATATTGCATTTTTCTTTAATCAACTCATAGGCTTTCATATCACCTAATTCGCCCGCCTTACTTAAATCCAAGCAACCTTTTTCTATTTCGCCGTATTCAATCAGCAATATTCCTCTAAGCGAATAGGCCTCTCTGTTATCAGCTTTTATTTCCAATATTTTTGAACAGTCGTGAATGGCATCTTTATAGGCTGCTAACTTCTGCTTTGCTTTACCTCTATTGAAATAAGCGTCAACATAAGTCACATCTTTGTCAATTGCTGTAGAATAATCAGAGATAGCGCCGTAATAATCTTGTAATTTATATTTTACATTACCTCTTTCAAAAAAACACTGTGCATTATCAGGATTGATTTTTATGGCACTATTAAAATCTTGCATTGCACCATGATAGTCTTCTAGAATCTGCTTCACTCTACCTCTCATATGCAGTGCCGTGGCATTCTCTTTCGAAGCGGCTATTGCTTTATTAAAACGCAACATCGCCTTTTTGTAATCCGCTTTTTCAAAGTACTGCATCCCTTCTGCAACATAATCCTGAGCAAATGTCAAACTGCTAATAAATAGTGCAATAAGTAAGAGTGTCTGTTTTTTCAAATGCATTTTCTTTTATTTTATGAAAAATTATAAACAAAAAAACAGGAAACAGAAAGATATTTCAAAGCAATAATTAGTCAGCCCTTATGAATGTATGGTTTGAAGCAATTAAGTATATTGAGAAAAAATAGAGGAAGCAATTTTTAGTGATTCAGAAAATGCATCCATGTTTAAATTTGTCCTAATGTTTTGCGCATCAAAATACGATAGCATCGTTTCAGTAGCAATATTTCCCACGAGGTCGTCTTTTGCCATAGGACAACCACCAAAACCCATCATCGCACCGTCAAACCGCTGACAACCAGCAGTATATGCCGCTGCAATTTTTTCTTTAATCTCATAAGGCCTTGCGTGCAAGTGTACACCAAATTCAATTGTAGGAAATATATCGATAACACCATCAAGCATAGCGGTAATACTGTCAGCTGTTGACACACCAATAGTATCCGAAAGAGCAATGATATTCACCGCCATTTTCTCTAATTTTTGCACAAATTCAGCAATATATTCCTGATTATAGAGGTCTCCATAAGGGTTACCAAAGCCCATAGAGAGGTAAGTTACCAGAGTTTTTTCATGCTTCACACATAGTTCTTGAATATATTGAAGATCTTCCATCGCCTGTGAGATAGAGCGATTGGTATTTCTTTGTTGAAAAGTCTCTGATAGAGATAAAGGATATCCTAAATAAGTGACTTCCTCAAAACTTATTGCATCCTCTGCCCCTCGCCTATTGGCTATAATTGCTAATAGTTTTGAATTAGAATTTGACAAATCTAACAGTCCCAACAACGCATTAGTATCTTGCATCTGCGGCATTGCTTTTGGCGAAACAAAACTTCCAAAATCGATGGTGTCAAAACCCACTTTGAGTAAACTGTTGATATAATTGGCTTTTACGTCAGTAGGAATGAACCGCTCGATTCCTTGCATCGCATCTCGAGGGCACTCAATTATTTTCATACTGTAAATTAAGAAATAATTTGTAATTGAATGAGACCTACTAAGTTTTATAACTAACCCTGTGGGGCGAAAAGACCCAGCCGATGGAATCAAAATAAAATATTTTATACCAATTGGTATATTTTTTATACATTTGCCATATGATTATTTCAAAAGCAGAAAGAACCACGCAATCCATATTAGCCACGGTGTCCCCAATTTTTAACAAAAAAGGCTATTCGGGCACCAGCCTGTCAGACATCACTAAAGCCACAGGGCTAACCAAAGGTGCTATCTATGGCAACTTCGTAAATAAAGAGGCGTTGGCATTAGCAGCATTTAACTATAATGTAAAGTACGTGCTAGACAAAATAAGAGCAATACTAACAGATATTGAATCACCACTCGCCAAGCTATTTGCCATCACCAATTTTTTTAGAAACTATTATAAACATAATATTAACATAGGAGGATGCCCCATTCTAAATGTAGGCGTAGATGCAAACAATACTAACCCAGAATTATTTAGACGTGTTCAATATGTCGTAAAAAAATTAAAAAACAGTATTTCTAAAACCATAGCAGATGGTATGGAACAAGGAGAAGTCAAGAAAACAATAAATGCAGAGAAATATGGAGGACGCATATACTCCATGATTGAGGGAGCGGTTTTCACTTCCAATATCCTTCAAAATGACTCAAATTTACTAGATATGATGAATCATGTTGATAAAATGATTCAAACAGAAATGCAAGCTAAATAATATAATGATGGATATTTTAAAAAATTGGAAGGCGATTAGCATTCATTTCAGCAAAAGCTTCAAATCAAGCCTGCATGTTTCTATCGCATCTGTAGATGCTGAAAATAACCCAACCGTAACACCCATCGGTACTTTATTTTTAAATGACAACCCCACCGGATTTTACTTTGAAAAATTTCCTTCAAAGCTCCCAGAACACGCCAAGCGCAACAATAATATCTGTATTCTTGGTGTCAACAGCAATCGGTGGCTTTGGGTAAAATCACTATACAAAGTTAAGTTTAAGGAATATCCTGCCCTTAAGCTATACGGGACATTGGGTCAACGAAGAAAGGCAACCGAAAAAGAAATCTACCGATTGAAGAGACGAATGAGCAGCACAAAACGGTTAAAGGGACATCGATATTTGTGGGGGAGCATGGCGTTTATTAGAGAAGTACATTTTACAAAAGCAGAGAAGATTAATCTGAATAAAATGACAAGTGATTTATAAATATACCAGATAGTATATTATGAAAAGATTCAAAACAGACAAACAAGAAAGCTTTAAATCAAAATACAGCCGCTTGTTCTTCAACCTATTTCCTGCTATACGCGGCACAGGAGGTTGGGTAAGTTTTATTTCCGATGATTGGCGAGAGTTACACATTAGACTGCCGCTAAGTTGGCGAACGCGGAATTATGTAGGGACGGTCTTTGGTGGTAGCATCTACGCTTCTACCGACCCTTTCTACATGGTGCAACTCATCAAAATATTAGGAGAAGCATATATCGTTTGGGATAAGTCAGCAACTATTAAATTCAAAAGACCTATTAAACAATCAGTGTATGCTAGGTTCTTGATTACCGATGAAATACTACATGAAATAAAAGATAACGTAAAGGCACACGGTTTCTATACTATCGAACTGCCCATATTACTTCAAGACAAACAAGAAATTGTATATGCCGAAATTATAAAAACAATTTACATCGCAGACAAAACATTCTATCAAGAGAGAAAAAAGAAACACATAAAATGAAATACAAGCTAATACTTTTACGACTATACTATGCCACACTATCAGTCATAGCCCCAACATATGCTGCTAAAAAGGCATTTACCCTTTTTCAAACAGTACGGATAAAATCAATCAAAAAGAGAGAACAAGTACTTTATGAAACTGCAAAACATTTCAAAGTACCCTATAACAACGAATCTCTGAATTGCTATGAGCTTGGCAATCCAGATGGCACCTTGGTGTTTTTAGTCCATGGATGGGATTCAAATGCAGGCAGTCTATCAAAATTCGCACTCGAACTTGCTCAAAATAATTATCGGGTCATCAGCTTTGACCTACCCGCTCATGCACATTCAAAATCTCGATATACCAACCTATATGATTGCAAAGAAGCGCTCCTTTGCCTCATTAAATTCATAAATCCACAATCCTCTTTCTCCGTTATCTCTCACTCCTTTGGGTCTGCAGTAACGACCATGGCATTATCAAATACTCATTACAAAGTAGATAATTTGGTATTTCTAACCACACCAAACAGCATCATCAATATATTCACTGAATTCAAAAGTTTCATTAACCTTGGAAATAGCGCATTTGAAATTATGCTGAAAACTATTGGTTATTTACTGGGCAAAGACATTAAAGAACTAAATATACAGGACAATATAAAAACAGTATCCTACAATAATCTCCTGTTAATTCATGATAAATACGACAAGGTGTTGCCTTACAAAAACGCTAAAGATGTGGCAACTCATACGAAAAATGCCACTTTAGCTTCATTTGAAAAAATAGGACACTATAGAATGTTATGGAATCAAGATGTAGTTGATACGACGTTAAATTTTTTAAAAAGGAAATCACTCAAAAAAGTAAATCCAGTTTTATGACTGAAAAACACTCAACAATAGACAACATATTAGCAACCTACCAAAGTGTGCTGAAAACTGATTTTGATGTGTACAAAAATCATGTATATCGCATTTATAACCTCGCAATACTATTTGATGACCATAAGGAAAACCATCAAAAATACGCCATTGCTGCCGCCTTTCATGATATTGGTATTTGGACTGATTCATTTGATTATTTAGCGCCTTCTATAAAATTGGCCAGCGAATACTTAGAAAAAAATGAGAGGAAAAGCTGGGTTGAAGAAGTATCTCTAATCATTGATATGCATCATAAAATAACGCCATACAAAGGTGCTTTAAAATAACCGTCGAAGCATTCAGAAAAGCAGATTGGATTGATGTCACATATCGCATAACACGATTTAAACTAGAAAGAAACAAATACAATAATATCCTCAATACATTTTCAAACAAAGGGTTTCATTGGTTTTTAATCAAACAATCACTCAACTATTTTGTGAAACACCCATTTAATCCATTGCCGATGTTTAAAAAGTAGGGAAGCCCCACAAAGACAAAACAACTGAAAGAAACAAAAAAAACATAAAATAATCATTCTAATTTAGAAAGGAATTACAATGCTTGCTGCCATCCATCCTTATGAAGTTTCAGCGCAACTACAATGTCAGTAAGTTAAGGATATAAATTTTGTAAGTTCCTTGGTTTGTGTCTTCACAAACCAAAATCTATATAATTTACTTCATTGACGACAAACTAAAAATCAATTACCCACCATATTCCAAATAGAACCCTAAATAATTGGCACAACGTATACTCAGCCATTTCCATAATTCAAATAAAAATCATACTTTTAGTTTCTACTTATGGAAAGCAAACAAAAGACATACACCTTAATTGGGGCGGGCATAATGAGTGCCACTTTGGCTGTCATGCTAAAAAAACTGAACCCAAATGCGAAAATAATAATATACGAACGGCTCAATAAAATTGGTGCAGAAAGCTCTGCCGCTTGGAACAATGCTGGCACGGGGCATTCTGGCTTTTGCGAATTAAACTACACGCCCGAAATAAATGGG
>CAYRIF010000025.1:0-19999 GCA_964424205.1 uncultured Roseivirgaceae bacterium
AGCATTTGCGGGGGCCGTTGTTTCAAAGCCTACCGCAAAAAAAACGACCTGCTTTTCCGGGTTGTCTTCCGCAATTCTTACCGCTTCAAGTGGGGAGTAGAGAATGCGAATATCACCACCTTTTGCTTTGGCTTCTAACAAACTTTTTTCAGAGCCTGGAACGCGTAGCATGTCTCCAAAAGAGCATAATACAACGTTCTTTTCTAATGCTAAATAGACTGCCTTGTCGATTAAATTAAGCGGAGTGACGCAAACTGGGCAACCAGGACCATGAATCATATTCACTTCTTTTGGAAGCATTTCGAGGATGCCATTTTTCACTAAACTGTGGGTTTGTCCACCACAAACTTCCATGATTGACCATTTTTGAGTCACGGTATTCTTTATCTCTTCCAAATACTGTTTTGCTAACTCGGGATCACGATATTCTGACATGTACTTCATAACTATCTTTCTTTTTGCGGCAAATAATCATCAACATCTGTTAAGTCACCTAGCTCTCCTATTTCTTTCAAGTAGCTAAATGTTTTTTGTGCCTCTTCTTCATCTACTTTGCTAATGGCAACCCCGACGTGCACAAGTACATAATCACCAATATCGGCATCTGGCAACATTTCAAGACTCGCCTCTTTGGTGATTCCTCCAAAGTTAATTTTTGCCATTCTCACTGTACCGTCGTATTGGAGCTCAATACTTTTTATTTTTCCTGGAATTGCTAAACACATTGTTGTTAGTTTTTTATGTGATGATAATACATCAATTGTCCAAATGAGATATTCTCATCATTGGGTGACAATTTACGATTTAATTTTATATTTATTTTCTCTTTTTTGCTCAAACCTATTAAAAAATGTAGGAGTAGGGCGTTTTGAAAAACACCACCACTGCAAGCAATTATTTTAATATTATTTTCCTTCGCATGGTTTATAATGATGTGTGCTAGGGTATAAATAAAATTGCAGGCAATATGCTCTTTTTTAATCCCTTCTTGAGAAGCGTTGATAATCATCTGAATTATTAATTTCGAAGGAATTTCCTGATACAGTTTATTTTGCAGATAGTTAATTGGAGCTTTACCAGTATAACTATTCGCACAATCTTCTAATAACATGGCCGCTTCAGCCTCATAAGAATTAATATCAACAAGATTTAATGCTGAGGCAACCGCATCAAACAATCGCCCCACTGATGAAGTTTTTAATGTATTTTGTTTTAAAGTTTTGGAATATACTTTCCACTCTGTTGAAGAAAATTTATGTTGAATCAGACTTCTGTGATGATCATCCAATAAGCTAAATAATGATAAACGAGGTTCTTGCGCCATTTTATCATTGGCAATCCAATCAAAATATTCGAAATGGGTTGCCCTATCGATTTTATAATTTTCGTAAATAAAAAACTCCCCACCCCAAATAGCGCCATCTTCTCCCAAACCAGTGCCATCCCACACTACGCCTAGGATTTTATGTTTTGAATTAAACAATTCATGCTCACCGAGTACACTTGCAAAATGGGCTTTGTGATGTTGTATTTTGACAATTTTTGCATCCCAATTAGTAGCAGCTAATTCATTCCCTACAATACTACTTTGATATTGCGGATGTGCGTCTATCAAAACTGTACTAGGTGCCACATCAAAGAGTTGGGTATATCGCTTAATGGTTGTTTTATATCGTTCTAATACCGCGTAACTATCCAGATTCCCAAAATACTGACTGATATAAGTATAAGTATTAGGCACAAAAGTAAAAGTACTTTTTAGATGGGCACCCATTGCCAAAATGGGGTCGGTTTTTTTAGTTTCTATTTCTAGATAATTTGGAGCAAGACCTCGTGAGCGTCTTAGTATAATTTGTGCGCCATCGATAAATTTAACAACAGAATCATCTTGCGGAAATTCAATATCCATGTTATGATGTAAAAAATAATCAGCGATTTGATTTAGTTTTTCTTGTGCTTCTATCTCGTTAGAGATGATAGGAGCGCCATGGATGTTGCCACTCGTTGCAACGATTGGTATATCTATTTCTTGCATCAACAGTGCTAATAGGGAAGAAGAGGGCAGCATTACGCCCGTTTGATTAAGGTTTGGTGCAATTTCTGCTGTTGCAATTTGGCTATTTTTATTATTTTGAAGGATGACAATAGGGGCAACACTAGATTCAATAGCATTTTTTTCAGCAATTGTTAATTCAAATTCATTTTTAATTGAATCCAATGAGGGGTATAAAACGGCAAAAGGCTTGTTAGGTCGCTTTTTTTTTATTCTTAATTTTTGAATTGCTGCGGGATTGGTTGCATCACAGCATAATAAATAGCCACTCGTATTTTTGAGGGCAATAATTTTTCCGTCTGCAATATACTGCGCGGTTTTTTTTATCACATCCTGTTGGCTGGGCAAAACTATATTTCCTTCAGAATTTTTTAGTTGTAGCGTGATACCGCATTCGCTACAGCCATTTGTTTGGGAGTGAAACCTTTTGTTTGATGGATTAGTGTACTCTTCTGTACAAGCCTGACACATTTTGAAATCAAAAAGTGAGGTGTTTGCTCTTTCAAAAGGAAACTTGGTGGTAATCGCATAACGTGGGCCACAATGGACACAAGTGGTGAAGGCATAACGAAATCGTCTGTTATTTTTATCTTGTATTTCTTGTTCACAGGTTTTGCAAATGGCAAAATCTGGCGTCAGGGGGATGTTAATTTGTTTTTTTATTTCGGAAGGAACAATGGTAAAATCATGATATTCTTTAAAATCTATTATTTCTAATGAATGTGAAGTGATAACTGAAATGATAGGCTTGTTTTGAAGAACGTCTTTTAAAAAGCAACTTGCTTTTTCTTTTGTCGAATTTAGGTATATAATTACCCCAGTTTCATTATTGGAAACGGTGCCATATAGTTTACGTTTTAATGCTTGGTTAAAAATAAACGGACGAAACCCAACGCCTTGCACCCGTCCGCTAATTTGTATTTTAAAAGTTTTGCAGCGCATTAAGCTATGAAGATTTCTTCTCTTTCACTTTTTCAAGTAGCCAATCACACCATGCATCAATACCTTCATCCTTTAATGCTGATATTTGTAATATTTCTAACTCGTGATTTACCTCTAGTGCATCTTTGATGACAGCATCAACTGAAAACGGAAGGTATGGCAATAAATCAGCTTTAGAAATGAGCATCATATCGCTTGTTAAAAACATTCTAGGATATTTTTTTGGTTTGTCGTCACCTTCTGTAGTTGCCATAAGTGTTACGCGATAGTCTTCCCCTAAATCAAAAGAAGCAGGACACACTAAATTTCCTACATTTTCAATAAACAAAAGATCTATTTTGTCCAATTGATACTCAGGTAATACTTGGTGTACCATCTGAGCCTCTAGATGGCAGATGCCACCAGTCACGATTTGCAAGGCTTGAATACCAGATTCTCGAATACGTTCGGCATCACGTTCAGTTTCTAAATCACCTACCATCACGGCCATGGTTAGTTTGTCTTTTAATCTTTCTGCAGTTTTTTGCATCAATGTTGTTTTTCCGCTTCCTGCCGATGAGGTGATATTTATCAGTAGCGTATTATTTTTCTGCATTTCACCTCGGATGATTCCAGCAACATAATCATTTGCTTTTAGTAGGTTCAAATTGGTATTTTCACACTGTACTGTGCCTCTTGCTGCTTTTGTGGATTTTTCTATACTCATAGTTTTTTTAATTAGTCGTCAAATTCTACTTGGTGGATAAGCATTTCTTCGCCTTGAATTAGGTTCTTGCTTGGGCGGTCACACTTGTCACATTTAAATCGATAGTTTTCTATTTTCGTGATGTGATTGCAGACCTCACATTGTATTTTTATCTCTGTTGATTCTATATGTAATTTTACATGATGGTATTTTGTTCCGCAATAATGCTTAGCGGTAAAAGCATTGTGTAATAAACGAGGTTCAATATTGGAAAGTTTGCCTACTTTGAGATAAATAGCAGACATAGTATCGAGCTTATCTTCTTCAAACTCCATTTCTAGTGTTTTCATAATGCTATTTACTATTGATGTTTCATGCATAATTATTCAATAATTGTTTTTAATTTTTCCAATGCTTCTAAATGTTGGTTGGCTTTTTCGCAGAGCGCTGTATCTGAAACCAACTGATGAATTTCATTTGCTTTCGCTAACATACTTTCATACTTTTTTGTTTCCTCTTCATCATTTTCATTATGCAGTAACCAATACAATTCCAATTGATTCAATAGTGTCAAAGCCCGTTCAAAAGGATATTTTTCTGCAGTCCTTACCGCAAGCGCTTCTTCAAATAAGTCAAACGCTTTGTCCATATTATTGTGCAATTTTGCTTCAGGGAAACCCATCAGTGCTGTAGCGTAGTTATGCGCAATCATGGCATTTTGATATGGATGATCGGATTGGGTATAAAATGCCAGCGCCTCTTTGAATGAGGAGGCGCAAAAGGCAGTCCAAATGGGCTTCTCGTTTTCCGAGACTTTTATTTCTGAATAAATTAGTGCCAAATGATGATGAATGTCTGCAAATTTTTGTGGGTTGGTGTCACGTTTAAAAACTTTCAAGGCATTTTGAAACGTGTTGATGGCTGGTTTATAATACTGCGGACTTCCATTTTTGGACCACGTGTATAGTAGAATTGCTTTTTGGTAGGTGGCTTCGCCTAAAAATTCAGGTATATTTTCTTCTTTGAAGTAAAGAATGGCTTTGTTAATAAATGCTTTTGAAAGGATGAAATTCTTTTGAAAATTGGCAACCTCAGCAGCGTCAGTGAGTAATAAACCAGCGTTTATCTTTAAATTATTTGCTTCATAAAAAGCAATGCTCTTTTCATGTAAAGTGAGAATCTCTTGAAGCTTTTCTTGATTGTAAGGAACCCTTATTTGTGCCATGAGCGCCGTACTTAATTGAACCTGCAATGCATTCTTTGCTTCTTCTGAAATGGCTTTCTCTATGACAGATTTGATTAATTTTTCAGCGTCAAGTAAGTGTCCATTATCAATTAAAAAATTGGTATAATGTTTTACCGAAAACAATTTCGACTCATCGTTGCTTGCCTCTTGCAGTGCACTTTCAAAAGTATTTTGAATTGTCTGCATGGTTTCAGGCTTTAGCATGGCACCATAATTATAGACAATGGCTAGGTTGTGAAGCGACTGTCCTTTTAAAAAGTTTATATGTTCTTCAGATATATCATAACCAAATTGCAAATGTGTGGCGATTAGTAAATGATGGTATAAGTCATTTTTATTTGAAACAATTTCAAATGCTTTTTGATGATTCCCTAACTTGTAAAACACTAATGCCAACAGGTTGTCAGCAGAGAATTCAGTAGTAGGAAAAATGTACGGCGGCTCCGTGTCATGCCAATCCAATCCTGTTTTTATCTCTCCATCTTCAACAATCAACAGCTTGGCATTGGTATCAAAGTTGTTTATGTCGGCAGTAATTTTCACAAGTTCATCCAAGCGATTGATGGTGGCTACGATATCAACTACTTGCTGATTGTGATTAGTTGTTGTTAATATCGTAAGCATCTTTATTTACTTTTTGCGTTCCTCTAATATCTTTAGCTGCGGTATTCATCATGTTTGTGGCATAAATTTCAGCCAAGCGATGTGAGCGATAATCGCCTATTTTTTTTATCATTAAATGCTTTGGGTCTTTTGTATCTACAAAAATAAGGGATACTTCCCAGCGGCTATTAATTTCTTTAATTTTATATTTCACTTCGGCATCTAATAGCCAAGTATCTTCAGGTTTGTTTCTTAGACTCATTACAAAACAATTTTAATGAGGTTTGTTTTTTTGATAATTTCAAATGTTAGTTTTCGGTCAGAAATATCTAGGTCGTTGTCTATCAATATTTCTCTGATGGCTATTGTTTTATCACCTTTCAAGTTACGTGATTTTAGTAAGAACTGTGTGGGTTTGTGCATTTTAGCAAACCATTGACTACTTACAGGGGTGATTAGCAATTGCTGTTGTTCTTTCAAATAAGTAACATAAGCGTATTGTATATTTTCAAAAATAGAATCAACCAAATCACTTTGTAAATAGATATGTTCTGATTGTAAGAAAATTTCAGTCATTTATATTACTTCTAGCACTTTGAGTTCATCCAAAATATGCCCTACCACTTTATCACCCGCATCTTGCACCGCTTTACTTAAATCAACTTCTAGTTTGGTATTTTCTACAGCAATCAGGTACACTTGTATATCTTCAGGATATTCATCGCGAAGGATCTTTTTAGCATAAGAAAGTGCTTGATCCCATTTCATGCCATGTAGAAATACCATTGGGTCATCTTGCGGCGCTCGTAGCACTTCCGCTGCCGGAACTTTATATAAAGTACCCACGGGCTCATTCGTATTTAATACCGCATCCACCAGGATTATTTTCTGATGTCCTTGAAGACCGAAAAGCACCTCAAATGCAGCAGTCCCCATGTCAAAAACACTTATTGAGGAATGATCTCCAATAATTTCTTTGAGTTTTTCTATGACATAGATACCTACAGCATCATCACTTCTTACAGGGTTTCCAAAACCCATTATTGCTATTTTCATTCTTTAAACTTAATTAATAAAAAAACTTTCTTAAGAGTTACCTTAAGAAAGTTTTACGTAACTACTAACGTTACTTTGTACTACAGTTTGAATTTTGACAATTCAACGCCGCTTTTTTCATCATGGGCATGTACGGTACATACTAAACATGAATCAAAAGACCTTGCTACAATTCCTACTTCTACTGGATCGGAAGGATCTTCTATATCAATTCCCGTCAGTGCAGACTCAATTGGTCCTGGATTACCCTGGGCATCATTTGGTCCAACATTCCAAGTAGTTGGTGCCATCACTTGGTAATTTTTGATTACACCATCCTTAATTTCAATCCAATGTGCCAATGCACCACGGGCAGCTTCTGTGGCGCCAAATCCTTTACCGTCTTTTTCAACTGGCTTGATATAGAATTCTCCATCCAAATCAATTTCCGATAACCATTGTTCTATAAATTTGTAGATTCTAGGTGCTTCATGTACACGTGCTAGCACCCTTGTAAATACACTAGGTCCTAGTTTTTTTATTATATCACCAAATAAAGGATCTTGAATTTGATGTGCCTTGTTATTTGGATTTGCATTCATAACGCATCTTGCTAATGGGCCTGCTTCTGCTGCATGACCATCGTATCGTGGGGCTTTTGCCCAAGAATACTTTTCATCAAAATTAGATTCATGTAACGTTTGTGATTTTACTGGGGTTGGCAGTGGCTCATCCCAAGGATGTAGTGAATCTGCTTGATCTTTGTACCAAGAGTGTTTTACATCTTCACTAATTTTCATGTGGTCAAATTCATGCCAATTTTCACCGTCAAAAAAACCACTAGAACTAATCAATGCATTATTCCTTCCTGCTATCGTAGGGTTATTATACATATCTTTATGTAAATACGTACCTGTTGCCAGAAATTTACCTACTCCTTGACCAAATTTATCAAGACCAAATGCTATACCTGCTCTAATTAATAGTCCTAAATCCGAATTTTTATGGGAGTCATTTTCTTCAACCCAAGCCAACATATCATCCCATGATTTAATTTTCTCATACCTTTCAATGGTACAACCCAACCAGATTGGTTCTAACCAATCATTTTTAAATTGTGCCATGATAGCATGCGCTCTTGTGATATCTTTTAGTGTTGGCGCACACATAACACCGCCTGGCACCATATAACTTGAATGTGGCCATTGCCCACCAAACAGCGCATAAATTTGAACTGGTAATGCGCTCGCTGTTAAGCCTTTTTGAAAAGTTGTACCTACATAAGCAGACCATCTTTTTACGACCTCTTTATATAATGGTTGATTTGCATATTTCTTATTGGCTAAATCTGTAGCAAATATGGCGTAAAACCATCTCGGTATACTTTGTAATGTTTCTGTTGCTTGCCCGATTGCTCTTAACAGAAGCGCATTTGGCGGTAATTTTGTTCCCCAAGCCGTATCTAACGCAGACGATGCACAATAAAGGTGTGATCCTCCACAAATACCACAAATTCTTGGTGTTACGATTAGACCTGACTGCGGATCTTTACCCGCCATAATTTTCTCAAAGCCTCTAAACATGGCTGCTTGAGTATGTGCACGAGTTACTTTGCCGTTATCGATATAGACCTTTACATCTAAATCGCCTTCAACTCTACCAACTGGTGATATATTTAGTTCTTTTACTGTTGACATGCTATCTTATGTTTATAAATTGATAATTATTTAGATGTTTCCATGATACGTTTGTTTGTTGGCATTACTTTTTGGAAACCCGCTTCCATATAGTATGCCAACTTACTTCTTCCTTCAGGAACTTCTTTAGGGAACACGCCCATATACTTCATTGTCTTGAATACGCTTCCTTTTACTAAATCATTATGTGGAAAACCAGGTTCGGTACAACCTAAACAAGGATGATTGGATCGCGTTTTACTCGACTGACGATTCCAAAGAATATTATTACAGCTTGCCCTTGTCATAGGTCCTCTACAGCCTACTTCGTAAAATAAACAACCGCCTCTTCTTCCGAAGTTGCCGTCTACTTTTTGAGCAAAATTGGTCACGTTGGTACAGCCATCTTGTACAAAGTCAGTAAAGAAAGTTTTTGGTCTGTGATATTCGTCTATTAAAACATCGCCAATTCTACCAACGGAAATGGCTACTAAAATCTGGGTAATCCAATCTGGATGTGCAGGACATCCTGGAATATTAATAACTGGAAGACCTCCTTTAGAGACATAATCGGCACCTAGAAAACCTCCTTTGCTTTTTTTGTGAAACTGCACACCTGTGGATTCGCTTGGATTCGGCGCCACGGCAGGAATTCCTCCCCAGGTAGCACAATCACCAATGGCTACCACATAGCCAGCCACTTCGGAAAGTTCTTTAATCCAATCTTTCATCGGCCTGTCTGCAAAATAATTCATCGTACCAGTTCCTTCTGGTCCCATGATAATGGATCCTTCGTAGACTAGTATGTCCATTTGTACTTTTCCTGCAATAATATCCCTTAACAAATCTTGTACCTGATCACCAATCTGTAATCCTGTAGTAGGATGCCAAAGAATATTCAAGCCAAAATCTGTAATAAGTTCTACTACGGTAGGTTCTTCTGCATTCAAAAAGGACATCGTGTTACCACTGCATGCACCCCCTTGTAACCATAATACATTCGCCATATTTTTGTAGTTTTTTAGTTATTAATTCACCAATATATATATATATATATGAAAATTGTAAGTATTGGCACAATTTATAATTATTCTAAATAGTGAAAATACTTGTAATTGCAGTGATTATCACCTGGTTAGTGTATTATTTTAGGTGGTGATCGAAACGTCTCGGTAGTATTGCCATTTTTGTCACACATTTATAGTGCTATTTTGTAACTTTAGCCCAGATTAAGTATTACGAAAACGGGGGTACAGCTTCTGGTTTTATTATATTGGAATTAAAGTTTTAATAATTGTGTATTTTGAAAGGTAACAAACTCATTACGAATGTTTTAATAATAGGCGGGGGAAAGGGTGGTAATGCCTTGTTAGAACTGTTGAAAAACGATGGTGCCACCAAGGTGATTGGGTTTGTTGATTTAAATCCTGATGCAATAGGCATTGTAAGTGCAAGGGCGTATGGTATTCCTGTTGCAAAGTACCCAAATTTTTTTTTAGAATCTGCGGAATACTGTATTGACGTTATTATTGATGTAACCGGTAGCGCAAAAATGCATGAACGGTTAAAAAAGACCATTCCAAAAGACACCATTATGATTGGCGGTAAGGCGGTCAAATTTGTTTGGGATTTATTGGAGGCGAATAAAAGCAACCAGTTATTAAAGAAACAGTTTAGCATCTTGAAAGAGTCTTTGACTGACAGCCAAAGTGAGGACATTATTTATGGGTCGAATCCACAAATGCAGGAAGTACGTGAAATGATTCATCAAGTGGCGCCGACGCCTGCCACAGTACTCCTATTAGGGGAAACGGGAACCGGCAAGGAAATGATAGCAACAGCCATCCAAAAGTTAAGTAAATTAGCGGCGGAGGCTTTTATAAAAATTAACTGCACGGCTTTTTCGCCCCAGTTGCTGGAGAGTGAATTATTTGGTTATGTGAAAGGGGCATTTACAGGTGCAGATAAAGATAAAATAGGGTTGCTGGAAAAAGGAAAAGGAGGCACTATTTTTTTAGATGAAATAGGAGATACTTCTATGGAAATGCAAGTAAAATTGTTACGCTTTTTACAGTTTGGAGAAATTAGACCAGTGGGATCCACGGAAACCAAGATAATTAACGCAAGAATTATTACCGCTACGAATAAAGATTTGAGGGAATTGATTCAACAGAACAAATTCAGAGAAGACCTTTATTACCGGCTCAACACGTTTGTCATTAATCTGCCTCCGTTGAGAAATAGAAAGGAAGATATCCCGGTTTTGGCGTATCTATTCTTAAACAAGGCGGCTGCCTCTTTGAATAAAAAAATTAATTCAATATCTACTTCTGCGATGGAAAGTTTAAATGAATATAATTATCCAGGTAATATCAGGGAATTGCAGAGTATTATTGAACGAGCCATCATCCTTTGTAACGACCAGAGCATTAGACCTGATCATTTAGCCATTGGCGTGCGATCTTCCAATACCGTTTATAAGTACGAATTGGGATTGTCCTACGCAAAACGAAATGTAGTAGAGCAGTTTGAGCGACAAGCATTGCAGTACTATCTGATAAAAGCCAAGGGCAGTGTTGCCGATGCCGCCGCATTAGCAAAATCGCCAAGGAGGTCTTTTTATAGGTTGCTTGAAAAATATAAAATAGACAATGTACAGTACAAAAACATCAAGAGATAATGCCTACCATTCGCATAGAATTATGGATTGAGAGGGGCCTAGGCAATAGATTTTAGGCGAGACATTGAGGCACATTGGATTTCTTGAAAAGACATATTCCAGGCATGTAAGTAGGGTCTGCTGAAAAAGTCCCAAGTGCGTCAGCTACGAGTAGACAAAGCGAAGTTGTATTGTTATACCACGAGCTGAAGGCTACGAAGCACCTGCCTGCCGTCAGGCAGGGATGATGTGCTTGGGAATAGTATTAAGAGTTGAGTGCTAAATTTATACCGCGTAAATAAGAACATATGCCAACCTTTGTTATTTGGTAAATTTTCAATGTAGAAAATGATTGAATGTTATCATAGCTATATGTAATCATTAAATCGTTAGGTCATGCTCATATTTTTAGCAGACCCTAAATAATTAAAGATCAACCCTTCTGTGTCATAATTGACATTTTTTCTCAATGAATTTGAATTTAGTTAGTTGAAATATTGACAAAAATGTCACACCTAACTTGTTGATAATCAATAATATAATATTTAATATATAACCTGCACGGGTTGCAAGCATTTGATATTGTCATTATTGGCACAAATTCAGTATCATGTATGTAATACAAAATGCCTCAATCGCTATTCAGCGCGTATTTAAAGGGTTGGTCATCAAATATTACAACAATCGTGACTTTTTGATTCACTGGCATGCTTCTTGGGAAAGCAGCAATCAAGATACAAAGCTAGTGTGATTCACTTTTCAAATTATTTGAAGAACAGAATCTCATAAGATTACTACAATGGAACAATTAGAAAGCGAAAGCCAAATGAATAAAACATATTATGAACTCGCCAATACCATCCGTGGAATTTCTATGGATGGTGTAAGTTGCGCAAATTCTGGTCACCCTGGTCTTCCATTAGGCATGGCAGATGTTGCGGCTGTCATATGGGCAAAGTATTTGAAACATAGTCCAAGTAACCCAGATTGGTATGATCGCGATCGATTTGTGCTTTCTGCTGGCCATGGGAGTATGTTAATGTATAGTTTGTTGCATCTTTTTGGATACAATATGCCTAAAGCGGCACTGAAAAAATTCAGGCAATGGGGGAGTATTACGCCGGGTCATCCGGAAAACTTCGTCACAAAAGGTATTGAAACAACTACCGGTCCTTTAGGGCAAGGGCTTGCAAACGCTGTTGGCATGGCATTGGCAGAAAAATCTTTGGCGGCTAGATTTAATACAAATAAGCATCAAATCACCAATCACTATACCTATGTAATTGCCAGCGATGGAGATTTACAAGAGGGAGTTTCTCATGAGGCATGTTCGTTTGCAGGGCACAATCAACTAGAAAAACTCATTGTATTTTATGACAATAATTGTATTTCCATTGACGGTGATACGAATCTATCTTATAGTGATATTGTCACTTTACGTTTTGAGTCCTACCATTGGCACGTTGTTCATATCGATGGACATGACGTGGAGGCAATTCAAGACGCCATCGAGGAGGCAAAAACAGCGCCTAAGCCGAGTATCATTATTTGCGACACACAAATTGGATATGGAAGTCCAAATAGGGCAGGTACCTCAAAAGCACATGGAGAGCCATTTCCGGAAGAAGAGATTCAACGAACCAAAGAAAATTTGGGCTTGCCTAGCGAAGAAAAATTTTATGTGGCATCGGAAATGAAGGAAATAGCTAAAGCAGCAATTAGAATCGGAGAGGAAAAAGAACACCTATGGCGTAATAATTTTGAAAACTACAAAACCGAAAACACCGACATAGCGGCTCAATTTGAGAAATGTATTAAGGGTGAGTTTGAAGGGGATTGCTTGGATATACCCACATTTATCGATGATGGGTGCATGGCAACACGCTCCGCCTCAGGGGAGGTGCTACATCATATTGCACCTCGTATTCCATCATTGTTGGGTGGGTCAGCAGATTTAACGCCGTCCAATAATACCTTTCCGAAAGGAGAAACATCTTTTAGTCCTAAAAATCCGAAAGGAAGGTATATCCACTATGGTGTAAGGGAGCATGGAATGGGGGCTATTATGAATGGCATGGCATTACATGGGGGCGTTTTGCCTTATGCAGGCACTTTTTTTGTTTTTTCAGATTATATGCGTCCGGCCATGCGTATGTCAGCGTTGATGGGCTTGCAAGTAATTTATGTATTAACCCATGATTCTATTGGTCTTGGAGAAGATGGCCCAACACATCAGCCAGTAGCACATTTAACATCATTCAGAGCCATGCCCAATATTTTGGTGCTTAGGCCCATGGATGCTAATGAAACCATGGACTGTTGGAAAGTGGCGTTGCAGCATAAAACGGGGCCTAGTTGTTTGGTATTGACACGGCAAAAACTACCAGTATATGATAGAACAAAACTAGCATATAGCGCTTCTGAAAATTCAAAAAAGGGAGCTTATGTGTTAACAGAAGACCTCGATTTTAGCGTTATATTATTGGCAAGTGGATCGGAAGTTGAAATCGCTTTGGAAGCAAAAGAAAAGCTCAATAAAGAGGAGATAAAAGTGCGTGTAGTATCGGTGCCGTGCATGAAGCTATTTGATGAACAAAGTGACGCATACAGAAATGAGGTGTTGCCAGCAAACATTACCAATAGAGTCGCTGTTGAGGCAGCAGCAAGTCTAGCATGGTGGAAATATGTTGGCTTAGGTGGGGGTGTCATTGGTCTGGATAGGTTTGGCGGCTCTGCTCCTTACAAAACGTTGTATGAAAAATTTGGCATAACGTCGGATGCTATTGTAGCGGCAGCACGTCAATAATAAATTAAAACCATGAAATTAAAAGCAATTATATTTGACGTAGATGGTACCATTGTTGATTCTGAGCGATGGGGACACCTGCCTGCCTGCAATGAAGCCTTTGAGGTCATGGGCTTAGATTTGCGATGGAATTGGGAAACTTTCTTGCCACTGCTTGAGAAAATCCCTGGCAATGCAAATAGGCTGCGCCATGTATTACAAACAACGTTAGAATATAACGATAAGGATATTGAAGACATTATTGAAAAGTTTGTAGTGCTAAAAAAAGACATATACATCAAAAAATATGCAGCAAATGTTCGGCTAAGAGATGGCATTATCTCTTTTATACAACAAATTATAGACAAAGGTTTGAGATTGGCTATTGTTACTACTTCTTATGAAAGGCAAGTGCACGCATTATTGGATACACAATTGACTACTTATAAAAAATACTTTAACCCAATACTGGGAAAAGAAACTGGGATTAAAACAGGGGCGCAAGGAATGTTATATGAGCAATGTTTGGAAATGATGCAGTTGACACCCGAGGAGTGTTTGGTAATTGAAGATTCAGGAGCAGGGGCAAAAGCAGCCATGAAAGCAAATATACCGACGGTAATTACATATAATGAGTATACCAAAAAAGAAAATTTTGAGGGAGCACTTATAGTTACCGATAGCATGAAGCATATTGACACCGACAAACTATTAACGAGATAAATCGACATGAAAAAACAAAATAGACATTTCAAATTGAGTCCTGATAGAAATTTAGCGATGGAATTGGTAAGAGTGACCGAAGCGGCAGCAATTTCGTCGGCCCGTTACATGGGTACTGGTGATAAATTAGGGGGTGACGGTGCCGCAGTGGATGCCATGCGTGCCTTTTTGAATACAGTGGATATGAAAGGAGTTGTGGTGATTGGCGAAGGTGAAAAAGATGAGGCTCCCATGTTGTTTAATGGAGAGAAATTGGGGAATGGGCATGGACCTGAAGTGGATATTGCTGTTGATCCTGTTGAAGGCACAAATCTGTTGGCACAAGGAAGACCAAATGCCATTGCGGTATTGGGAGTAGCAGAAAGAGGCAGCATGTGGAATCCGGGGAATTCGTTCTATATGAATAAATTGGTCGTAGAAAAAAAAGCAAGGCATGTCATTGATATTCGCCTTTCACCGGAAGAGAACTTAGAGAGAATAGCAGAAGCTTTAGGTCGGCCAATCAGAGACTTAACGGTTTTTGTGTTGCAAAAAGAAAGGCATCAAAAATTAATTAAGCGCATAAGAAAAGCGGGGGCACGTATCACTTTACACACCGATGGAGATGTTATGGGTGCGTTGATGGCAGCAATTCCGGGTACTGGTGTAGATGTGCTGATGGGCGTTGGCGGTACGCCAGAAGGGGTCATTGCGGCCTGTGCGGTGAAAGCATTGAACGGAGGGATGCAGGGGATGAGAACCCCACTTTTGAAAGATGAAATAGCGCAATTAAAAAAAGACAAGGTGAATGTTACGGAAGTGTTGACATTAGATACTTTGGTGAAGTCAGACAATGCATTTTTTGCCGCCACTGGGATTACCGAAGGTTCATTTTTGGAGGGAGTGCGGTTCGATAATGATGGCGGTGTAACTACACATAGTATTGTAATGCGGTCTAAAACCGGCTCAATGCGCTTTGTTAAAGGAATTCACCAAATAAGAAAATAGAAATATGATGAGGAAACAAAAAAAAATAGCACCGTCGATTTTATCTGCAGACTTTTGGAAGCTGGGAGAGGATATAGAATTGATTGAAAATGCAGGAGCCCATGTGGTGCATATCGATGTCATGGATGGGCATTTCGTCCCCGTAATCACCATAGGACCGTTAATTGTAAAGGCACTCAAGACACGAACTAAAATGCCACTTGATGTGCATTTGATGATTGAAAATCCAGGCAGACATATTCAAGATTTTATAGATGCTGGAGCGGATTATTTAACCATTCATTATGAGGCGTCTACCCATTTGCATCGTGAAATTCAAACGATTAAGGCAGCAGGTGTTAAGGCCGGAGTATCTTTAAATCCACACACGCCGCTATGTGTATTGGACGATATCATTCATGATTTGGATTTGATTTTAATCATGTCGGTAAATCCGGGTTTTGGTGGTCAGCGTTTTATCCCGCATAGCATCAATAAACTTAAACAATTGAAACAAATATTAAAAGATAAAAATTTAGCACATATAGAAATTGAAGTAGATGGTGGTGTGAAACTGAATAATATCGCTGAAATCGCTTCAGCAGGTGCAGATATTTTAGTGGCAGGATCTGCCATTTACAAAGCGGAAAATCCAACCGAAACCATTATAGAAATGAACGACATTTTATCCAATTTAACATAATTATAAAAATTAATATACTAACTTATGGCACTTATTACTCTTAGACAACTTTTGGATCATGCTGCCGAATATGGCTATGGTGTTCCAGCTTTTAATATCAACAACCTTGAGCAGATTCAAGCCATTATGCGCGCTGCTAAAAAGACCAATGCACCAGTTATATTGCAGGCGAGTAATGGCGCAAGAAAATATGCTGGGGATATTTTTATCAGACATATGGTGAGCGCTGCGGTAGAAATGTACCCCGAAATACCAATCTGCTTACACCAAGATCATGGTAACGGCTATACCACCTGTCTGACAGCGATAAAAAATAATTTTACCAGTGTGATGATGGATGGCTCGTTGCAGGCAGACGGTAAAACACTGGCAAGCTATGAATACAATGTTGGGATTACTAAACGAGTGGCAGCTATGGCGCATTCGGTTGGTGCATCTGTTGAAGGCGAATTGGGTTGTTTGGGCTCTTTGGAAACAGGCGAAGGTGAAAAAGAAGATGGACACGGTTTTGAAGGAAAACTAACCATGGATCAATTACTAACCGATCCGGATGAAGCATTTGATTTCGTCACCCAAACGCAAGTTGATGCCTTGGCCGTAGCAATAGGTACTTCTCATGGCGCTTACAAATTTACGCGTAAACCCGATGGGGCAATCCTTAATATGGAAGTAATTAAAGCCATTAACAGGAAAATGCCCCAGCTACACATGGTCATGCATGGCTCAAGTTCAGTACCACAAGAATTCCAGGACATTATTAACGAATACGGCGGTGAAATGCCACAAACGTATGGTGTGCCGGTAGAAGAAATAGAACTTGGGATCAAAAACGGTGTTCGAAAAGTTAATATTGATACGGATTGCAGAATGGCAATTACTGGTCAGATGAGAAAAATTGCGCAGGAGGATAAAAAACAATTTGATCCACGCAAATTTCTAATTCCTGGAACCAATAAGATGCAGGCATTGGTAGAAGACAGGTTGGAAAGATTTGGTACAGCTGGGAATGCAGATAAAATAAAACCGTTGTCACTAGAGACTATGACCAAACGTTATGCATCAGGCGAATTAACTCAAAATAAATAAAAAACTAAAAGTTACAAACTAAAAACAGAAACATGGATCAATCATCAAGGTACGCAGACCTCAATTTAAGCGAAGAAAAATTAATGGCAGACCAAAAGCATATTTTGGTTTATTATACCATGGAACCCAGTGCAGCGCATTACGATGCACCCAAAAGTCAGAAAGACTATCTGGTAGCGGCAGCTCATTTTGCAGCGGAGTCTTCAACGGGTACTAATGTGACAGTAAGCACCACGGATGAGCATACAAAAAGTGTTGATGCACTGGTATATGAAATAGACCCTAAGAAGGGGTATATGAAAATTGCCTATCCCATTGCGCTTTTTGATCGAAATATAACAGATGGAAGGGCAATGATAGTTTCATTTCTCACCTTAACAATCGGTAATAATCAGGGGATGGGCGATATAAAAGAAGCAAAAATGCATGATTTCTTTGTGCCGCCAAATTTCCTTCAATTATTTGATGGACCAGCTACGGATATAACGGATATGTGGCGGGTACTTGGAAGACCTGTAGAAAATGGAGGGTTTATCGTGGGTACCATCATTAAACCAAAATTAGGGCTGCAGCCTAAGCCATTTGCTGACGCAGCGTATGATTTTTGGCTTGGAGGTGATTTTATTAAAAATGATGAACCTCAAGGAAATCAAACTTTTGCACCCATGAAGAAAACAATCCCTTTGGTGGTAGATGCTATGAAACGAGCGCAAGATAAGTCGGGACAAGCTAAATTATTTTCTGCAAATATTACGGCCGATGATCCTTTTGAAATCATAGCACGGGGAGAGTATATTTTGGAGCAGTTTGGTGAATTTGCTCATCACGTGGCGTTTTTGATAGATGGGTATGTTGGAGGGCCAGCGGCGATAACAACTGCTAGAAGGGTATTTCCTAACCAGTATTTGCATTACCACCGGGCGGGTCATGGTGCGGTGACTTCGCCTTCAGCGAAAAGGGGCTATACCGCATTTGTTTTGGCCAAAATGTCACGTTTGCAAGGGGCGTCTGGTATACATGTGGGTACCATGAGTTATGGTAAAATGGAAGGGGAAAAGAATGATGTTAAGATTGCCTATATGATAGAACAAGACAGTGTAGAGGGTATGTTTTTTCATCAAGAATGGAACGGTATGAAACCAACCACTCCAATTATATCAGGAGGGATGAATGCCCTTAGAATGCCTGGTTTTTTTAAGAACTTAGGACATTCTAATTTAATATTAACAGCAGGAGGTGGCGCTTATGGTCATATCGATGGTGCAGCGGAAGGCGCTCGATCCTTACGTCAGGCAGAACAATGTTGGCAACAAGGCGCAGACCCCATAGAGTTTGCCAAAGAGCATAGGCAATTTGCCAGAGCATTTCTTTCTTTTCAAAGCGATGCAGACAGTATTTATCCTGGCTGGCGTGATAAGCTTCGGGGGCATTTGGACTAGTTGGTTATCATTAATCACAAGTATGAACTAATGAAACCCCTTGTTATTCGGTAAATTTTCAAGGGAGTCATCATTGAATACTGTAATTATTCAGGAACTAGAAACTAGGAATTAGAAAACTACTTACATGAACCTTAAATGCCTTATATGGTGATGGAATAAGAAAATAGTGGTGAGCTCAAATTAATACGGTATAAATATGAATTGATGAAACCCTTTGTTATTAGGTAAATTTTCAAGGGAGTCATCATTGAATACTGTAATTATTAAGAAACTAGGAATAATGCCGCGTACGTCACCATAAATAATTAAAACGAACTGAAAACATAGGTTAAACCCCTAACATAGAAATAAATGGAAAATAATAATTTTAGTAATCCGGTCATCGCCATCACAGGTTCTTCAGGTGCAGGTACGAGCACCGTTAAGAATGCATTCGGTAATGTATTGCGTAGAGAGGGCTATAAAGCCATTGTGATTGAGGGAGATAGCTTCCATCGATACAATAGGGTTGAAATGAAGAAAGTGGTAGCGGATTGGAAAAAAAAAGGAAAGCGATTTAGTCACTTTAATGCAGCCGCAAATTTATTTGATGACTTGGCAGAATTGTTCAAACAATATAGAAGTACAGGTGGAGGTAGAAGACGTCACTATTTGCACAATCAAGAAGAGGCAGATAAGTATAGTCAAAACCCAGGAGAATTTACACCATGGGAAGAAATTAAGGAAAAATCTGATTTGTTATTCTACGAAGGGTTACATGGTGGCGTACCTGAAGTCTTGCCTTATGTAGATTTACTCATTGGCGTGGTGCCGATTATTAACCTTGAATGGATTCAAAAAATCCATAGGGATAGGACAAAAAGAGGTTACTCGACAGAAGCGGTAGTGGATACCATCAAATTTCGTATTCATGATTATGTGGATTTTATTACCCCACAATTTGAACACAGCCATATTAATTTTCAGCGCATTCCTACCGTTGATACCTCCAATCCATTTATTGCAAGGGACGTGCCAACAGAAGATGAGAGTTTGATTGTGATTAGATTAAAAAAAGAGGTGATTCTACAATATAACATTGATATTGTGCATATAAAAAATATGATAGAAGGATCGTTTATTTCTAGGAGAAATACATTAGTGGTGCCAGGACCAAAGATGCAATTGGCAATGGAAATAATAGTAACACCAATCATTGAAGGTCTCATAAAAATAAGACGGCACAAAGGGTAACTAGGGTCTGCTGAAAAAGTCCCAAGTGCGTTAGCTACGAGTAGCCAAAGTGCTAGCTATATTGTTATACTTCAAACTGAAGGCTAGGAAGTACCTGCCTGCCGTCAGGCAGGGATGATGTGCTTGGGGCTAGTGTTAAAAATCTGTGACAGATTTTTAAGG
>CAYRIF010000026.1:0-19793 GCA_964424205.1 uncultured Roseivirgaceae bacterium
CTTGAAATTTCTCATTTCCTTCCTCCCATTTTCTTGCCTGCCAGCCGCAGGCATGAACCGGCTAGTTCTACAAAATCATGAGTCGATAATGGAAAATTTCATTAAAGCTGTGAAAAAATCCGCAGTCGAACCTAGATTTATATGCTTGCATTTCAAAAACACGAGTTAGTTGCTCACCTTGTACAAGTAGGAGGAAAAGTCCTTGAATCATAGAATTCGTCCGTTAGGTTTATTTTATCGAGCAGATTGTATGCTACTTCACCGTATCATTAGCGTCTCCTAAACCCAGTTTTTCCAATACATAATCCGAGTAGTTGTGGATTGGGTTGATATAGATAAGGTTTTTATCGCCTGCCTTGTCAAAAAGTGTATGCAATTTAAATTCTTTGGAAACCAGTTCCATGGCATCAAATAACCTGTCCTGCGCCGTTTTATACAGCTCTTTTTTCTTTTTAAAGTATTGTCCATCAAAACCAAAAACTTCTTTTCTATAAGTATTCAAAGAATCCTGCTTTGCTTCAATCGCCGTCAGTCGTTTTATTCTTTCCTCCTTTTCTAGCAATACTTCTTCTTCCTTTAGGTTCAGGTACAAGGAGTCTATCGCTTTCATTTTACCCCTCATTTCTTCACGCCAAATAATTCCGAGCGTATCTATCTCTTTTTTTGCTTGTAAGTAATCAGGCATCTGATTCAGAATAAGATTAGAGTCTATATATCCCCATTTATTATCTTTAGGTAAATCCTTTTTTTGGGCAAATACACTTACCTGAAGGCTTACAAACAAAAATAGAATAATGTGTTTTTTCATGATGTCCAAATATACGATAAATTAATAACTGAAATATGCGCTGATTATTTTAGAATCTAACTAATACCAGTTTAATTTTAAAATGGCATATAAATATGTTCTAGCAACTTCCAAATGTATAAACCAAGGGAATTCAATTGACCGCTATGTGCGCAAAAGAAAATCGCAGGATTCGCCATGTTAATTAGAATAACGTCCTTGGCAACAATCTTAGCCCCTTTATGGTGAAACAAATGCAAAGAAAATCAACCACACGATAAATAATATTGGAAGTAATACTGGCAACGAATAACGGATGATGTACCCAAAAAACGAAGGCATTTTAATACCCACTTCTTCGGCAATTGACTTCACCATAAAATTTGGTCCATTGCCTATATAGGTCATCGCCCCAAAAAATACAGAGGCTATTGAAATGGCTTTCAAGTCTAGAATAGAATCTGGAAACAACCCTTTAGAAAAATTTACTACATCAGATATCACCGCGATATCCGCACCCTTAGATGCCATACCCGCCGTTAAGAAATTAATATAGGTAGGTGCATTATCAAGCACTCCTGAAAGCGCTCCAGTTCCCCAATAGAGGGTATTGTGCGTGATATACTTCGCACCATCTGGAGAAGCAGCAAAAGCTCCTACCAGCTCTATCGCTGGCATCATGGTCGCAAATATGCCAATAAAAATATAAGCAACTTCCTTGATAGGCTCAAAACTAAACTCATTGGTTTCCAATGCCTTTTTACTCGCCGTGGTATAAGAAAAGTAAGCGACGGATATCCAGATTATCTCTTTGATAAAAGATATTTTGGCGCCTTCATAAGGAATGGATGGTACCCATGAAAATACATTCGGATCAATGAAGACTGCTATAATCACCACTCCCAACCACAAAAAGTTCTTCTGTCCTGTAATGGTAATTTTTCCAGTATAGGTTTTTCCTTTCTCATCCGGTGCTTTTGAAGCCATTTTTCTATCCAAGAAATAAAAGAAGGCAACCAATAACATGCTAGCGACCATCCACGGCAAAACATTGTGTGTCAATGTCCAGAAGAAAGGCACCCCTTTCAGAAATCCTAAGAATAATGGCGGATCGCCAATCGGCGTCAGCGAACCGCCAACGTTACTGATTACAAAAATAAAGAATACAATGTGGTATGCCCTAATCCTATGTTTGTTCAATCGAATAAACGGTCGAATCAACAGCATCGATGCGCCAGTAGTGCCTATAATATTCGCAATAACTGCCCCTACCAACAAAATAGTGGCATTAACACCTGCCGTAGACTTTTTATCAACATGAATGGCAATACCCCCTGAGGCAATAAATAAGGCTGATAATAATGAGATGAAAGGGATATATTCAAATAGTGAATGAATAGGGCTATGCAAATTGTCTAGTGCAAAAATATAATAGCCCACCACAAGTACGGCGAGTATAACTGCTACTTTAGGGTAGTTTTTATGCCAAAAATGTTCGTAAAACAAAGGGCCAGTTGCAATCATCAGCAAGAGCAATACAAACGGGATAACCGACCAGCCAGGCGCAGCATGATGATGCCCCTCAGCGGTGACCTCATGATTCTGCTCAGTATCCACAGCATGGATATCCTCAGCTGATTCAATCTTGGTCTCATGGGTTGAATCACTTTGTGCATATGCCTTTGAGGCATTGGTAAAAATAACTGCCACAGCAATCATTAAGAAAATGAAAAGTGATTTTTTCATAAGTTAGTGTTATTTACAGAACACTAAAATAGAATCTTATACTGTCAAATGCAAACCAATGCTAAATACCCTGTTAAGAATAGTGCATATCCTTGTTATAGTTTAATATAATATTTAAAAGATTACAAATAACCGCCTGCCAAGCATCGCAAATCCGTCAGGCAACCATTGGTATACAATTTTCATTTTAAAAGTGGATTTATGAAACTGTTTTTTTAATTTTGAAGTTTTAAATAGAGAAAAGTGAAAAACTTCATCATTGACTTAGGGAATACCTCCTCAAAACTTGGCATTTTTGAAAATGAGATACTCACCGAAAAATTGGGTAATATATCCCTTGAAAAACTCGTTAAAAAAATAAACACTGAGATTCCTAACAATTTGATGATAGGTTCTGTATCGGGAGACGTTTCATTAATCACAGAAAAAATTGATAAAAAAGTAAATTTCTTATCGCTAAATCATAAAACAAAATTGCCAATTACCAACAACTACAGCACAAAAAAGACACTAGGCGTAGATAGAATTGCAGCAGTGGTGGGCGCAAATAAAATTCACCCAAACAAAAATAGTCTGGTGGTTGACTCTGGAACTTGTATTACTTACGATTTTATTGATAAAAATAGTATCTATCATGGAGGTGGCATTGCGCCAGGAATTCATATGAAACTCAGAGCTGTTCATGAATTTACTACCCAGTTACCACTGGTTTCGCCAAAAAACAATGTGCCATTGATAGGAAAAACAACAGAAGCGTCCATATTAAGTGGCGTTTTGAACGGAACAATTGCAGAAATTAACGAAATGATTCGGATGTATGCCAGTAAATATGCAAATTTGCAGATTATTATTTGCGGGGGCGATGCCGACTTTTATAAAAATAAACTAAAAGGGAATGTGACTTTTGTCCCAGACCTCGTATTAATAGGACTGAATAGAATACTAACATACAATGTGGAGAACTGAAAGAGCTGCTTTAATAATTATTTTCCTAATCGGATTTATGGGTCATTCTTTTGCCCAAACCAATAATTCTCCTTACACCGTCAATGGACTAGGAGACATTAATCCATTAGCATTTACGACTAATCAAGGGATGGGAGGTCTAGGTGTCAGTAATGGACAAACTTGGTATTTGAATAATATAAATCCTGCGCTACTGACCAAAAACCATTTCACCGTTTTTGAAGCTGGATTATCTATGGAGAGTAGAAAAATCGCAGATGACGCTGGCAAACAAACCAATTTTAGTGGTGGACTTAGTCACATAGCATTGGGGCTTCCAGTGATGCCTAATAAGTGGTCAGCCAGCATAGGCATCATGCCCTATAGCATTGTGAATTATGATATCATAGAAAAAACATTGCTAGACACGGTTGATGTCAACTATAACTATACTGGTGATGGAGGACTTTCACAAGTATTCTTTGCCAATGGTTTTAAAATTGCCAAAAATCTATCTCTAGGTGTCAAAGCCTCTTTGATTTTTGGTACGATAAAAAAAGAAACCAAAGCAGTGGGCATTGATAAAGATGTGCCATTTCCATACGTGTCCAGCAGAAAAAGTGCAGTCAGTATGAGTGGTATAACTTTTACTACTGGCTTGGTTTATAGAATAGTATTGGATAAAAAGACTTTTGTTAATACCGGCTTTACTTATAACTTTGCATCAAACCTCGGAGCAGAAAATCTTGAAACGGGAGAGTTATCAGTAAGAGGTGCTGTTAGACCCATTTCACCTGATACATTGACCAATAGTCTCAATCAAAAAGTACACCTGCCCTCAAGCTTTGCTTTTGGCATTTCGTTTGAGAAGCTAAACAAACTCACCTTTGGGGTAGACATTCACCTAACCCAATGGTCTGCTTATAAAAATGTGGAGAATAAGCCCCATTCGCTGACTAATAATTCTAAAATTATAGTGGGTGCGGAATATACCCCTGACTATACATCGGTCAATGGATTTTTGAATAGGGCGACTTATCGCATAGGGATTGAGCAGGAAAAACTGCCTTTTAAGCTAGGTGGGGAGCAGATTAATGACTTTGGCATCAATTTTGGAGGCTCATTCCCAGTAAAGGGTCTGTCTTCTCTGAACATAGGATTTAAAATTGGGCAAAGAGGAACGACAAAAAACAATTTAGTAAAAGAGAATTATTTTAGAATTAACTTTGGGGTCAGTTTTAACGATCGATGGTTTCAAAGAAGAGTGTTGAATTAATGTATAAAAAAAACAGAATTATGAAAACGAGAATTATTTTTAGCTTATTATTCCTAGTGTTTACCCTTGGTAATGCCAACGCACAATGCAAAAAGTATGGTTGGAAATGGCCAGCAGATGCAGACATGGAGTCACAAGCAAAGGCAAACAATGCACTATACAATGACAGCAGAAAAATGAAGGATTATGAGGCGGCTGTCCCAGGGCTAACCTGGTTATTAAAAAATACACCGGATTTAAACCCATCAATCTATATCAATGGTGTCAAAATATATTCTGCTTTAGAAAAGAAAGAAAAAGATGTCACCAGAAAAAAGATGCTCCAAGACTCTGTTTTGACATTGTTTGACCTCAGAATGAAATATTTCGATTGTGAAGCAACTGTTTTAAACAGAAAAGTAAGCAAGGCATTTTTCTACCACAAAAAAGACAAATCTAAATACCCTGAATTGCTTGCCATGTATAAAAAAGTATTGGCACTGAACGGTGCAAAAACTTTGGATAATAATACAGTTGGGTACTTTGATACTGTGAAACGTTTTAAAAAGTCCGGTGGAACAATCAGCGATGATGAAGTATTGGAAATATATGATAATATTATGGTTGTATTAGACCAAAAACTTGATGGCGGTGCAGATGAAGCAAAAATTAACGGTTTTAAAAGTACTATTGATGGCATGCTTGGTTCAATCATCATTGTTGATTGTAGTTTCATAGAAAACAAATTAGGTCCAAAATTTGAAGCAGACCCTTCGAATATCAAACTTGCCAAAAGCATTTTGGGACATTCTTTAAAAGCAAAATGTTTAGACTTGCCAGTAGTAATGAAAGCCGCTGAAAAAGTAGTGGCGACGCATCCTGATTATGGGGTATATATTTTCCTTGCAGGAAAAAGCAAGCAAAATAAAAACTTTGGCAAAGCCATTGAATATTATGGCAAAGCAGCTGGATTGGCAAAAACAAATGCTAAAAAAGCGGATGCGCATATTCAAATTGGAAATGTAAAAAGAGTGCAAGGAAATAAATCTGGTGCTAGAGAGAGTTTTAGAAAAGCCATTAGCTTAGGAAAAAATTCTGCCTATGCTAATATTGGTGACCTCTATATGGGTAGCTTTAAGCAGTGCGCTGGTAAGGAGAGTAAAGTAAAAGATAGGGGCGTTTTTCTAGCCGCATACAAAATGTATAAGAAAGCAGGAAACGCCACAAAAATGGCTAGGGCTAAAGCACAGTTTCCTTCATCAGAAGAAATATTTACTGAAGGGATGACCGTAGGTCAAAGCATCAGTGTAGGCTGCTGGATTGGCGAAACGGTAACATTGCAAAAAAGATAGAAATTAAATGCTGTTAAAAACGACTCCGTCTTATTTGATGGGGTCGTTTTTTTATGTAAAAATAATTCATGACTTTTGATAGATGATTCGTAAACTAATAGTGTTATTTGGGCTACTTGGCAGCATAGTATCTTGCGGAAAACAGCAAGTAGGAGATATTAAAACGTATGATGGTCCTATTACTGAATCAGATGATGTCACTACTTTTATCAGTGATTCTACTAGGCTCAAACTAATTATTAAGGGGAAAAAACACCTTACTTTTACAAATGGGGACTCTGAATATCCGCAAGGCGTGTTTTTAGAGTTTTATGACAAAGACGGCGGTATGACTTCTACGCTCAAAGCCAATAGGGCGTTCTACAGCAAAAAAGACGATGAATATAAGGTGGAAGAAGATGTAGAAGTCTATAACATTAAAAATAAGGAACGGCTGAACTCTGAAGAGCTATTTTGGAATCCAAAAAAAGAGGAAATAAACACCGATAAATTTGTTTCAATCACTACCCCCACACAAGTTATCAAGGGCGTAGGTCTTACTGCCAAACAAGATTTTTCAAACTATGTTATTAGAAAGGTAACAGGAATAATAAGTGTAGAAGATGCGGTGGTGCAGCCTGCCATCGACTAGTTTTCTGTTTCTTTAATAATATTCTTTGTCCTCATCTCAAGAATTAAAGCCTCTAGCTTAACAATTTCCTTCTTCATTTCAACAGCTCGGACGTCTTTATAGGTACGATTCTTCATCATTTCCTTAATCATATAATTTTTTAGGTACTGCAGTTCCTTATGGGCATTATCTAACTCCTTGTATAATGATACGGTCACCTCTTCTAATTCAGGCTTCATAAGACATTTTAGGTTTCTTCTTTTGTACCCATACTCATACTTTTTTCTTAAATCTACCTTTCTAATAGCTTCTTTTGTTGGTTTTTTTCCAAACAATACGTTTAAGGTCACCCCCAATAGCTCGGCATAATCTAGGAGAATTTCAATAGAGGGATAAGAGATTCCACTCTCATAACTTGAAATATTCTGACGACTAAAATTACGTCCTGTTTTTTCACTTAGCACCTTTGCAAACGCTCGTTGACCGTACCCTTGATTTTCACGAAGTGTTTTAATTCGCTCTGCGAAGAGTTCTTTGCTCATATTGTTCATACATTTAAAGTTACTACATTTTACAGTGATTATCCAAATAAAATTAACTTACAAACAAAAAACCACCTAGTAAAATCAATAGTTAGGATCTGTTACTACTCAGCTATCCAATCAAAATTAGGAACGGGAGAGAATATGTCCAAAGCCTTCAAAAACTGTTCTGTTTATTCAATGTAGAGGCATAGCCTCTTATTCTGGCAAAGAATTCCCCTCCTTGGTGACTTCGAAAACAGCCAGATACCTTTTGTTTTGTTTTCACCATTCTAATATCTCTTTCAGCCAAATTATTGTCAAAAGGAATTTGGGGATTAGAAAGAAAAGCTAATATTTCTCTATTGTATTTATTTAATGCAATTAGCAAATTGTGTGATTTGCTACGTCTAGACCTACCTGGGCATCCTTTGTTCTTCGGGTCAGGTTGCTTTTTCAGTTCAGCCCGAATGATTTTTTTATACCTGTTTTTAGTGCGTGTGATATAACTTTTTGTTGGCGATACTTTATCCTTGGCATTTAGCAGTAGGGTTTTTATGTCTTTTGCCCATTGATGACCTTGTTCTTCTAAAAAATAAGTTCTCTTAAAATATGGACATTGCATAAACCGTGACTAAATGAATAATTGAAATAGGGTGAAAAGCGATCATGGATTACTGTGCCTGTATAATTTGGAAGAATACCTGCTCGTTCAATGGCTTCTTTCCCTCTATGAAAATCAAAATGATAATGTGTGAGCGCATCATTACTAACTACATGCATCCAGTGGTTTTTTCCTTTGGCACGCATACCTGTTTCATCTGAATGTATCACTGAACTTTTTTGCAATCTCTTTTTCACATGCTGTTCAAATGGCTCAAGAATTTTATTCGCCTTACTGGTGAAATTAAATAGCGTACCTTCTGATAATGCTAAATTAAAACAGTCTTTAAATAAACTCGAAAGTCGTTGATAAGGAACAAAATGATAGTCTTTTAGGTAGCGTGCCATGCTCTTGATATTTGATCCATATTGAACATAATGACCCCTTGTACCTTTTCCTGAATAGGTGATACCACATTTATTACAATGATAATGCATTTGTTTATGGGCGGTTACTTCTGCTCTAATAACGGGTAAATCTATCTGGTGGGTTACTCGCTGTTCACTTTATAGATACTCATTGCCACAATTACATAACTCAAAAGGCATATGGTAAATCACTTTATCAGGAACACCCTCAAACTTTAAGGTGCTTCCTTTATGACCAGCTTGTCCTCCAGAAGACTTCCTTGAACGTACTCTCAAATTAACATTCTTTTTCTTTAGACCATCACTTGATGGTGGTTTGCTACTATTATGGCTGTCTGTATTTAGTTGAGACTTCAGAAAACTAATTTCTTCTTTGAGTGCATTAACTTGGTCAAGCAAAGCATTAAAATTAGCTCGGGTAAAAGATATGGTCGCCTCCTGTTTCAAAAGTTATTAGTATTTGATAACCGCAAAACTATCAAAACTATTTGAATGAACAAATAGCTGAGTAGTAACGATTTTAAGTGGAATACCAATTAATTAACTGATAGTAAGGGTGTTACAAATGTACTTTGTTAAAACGGTGAATAATGCTGGTTAATAGTTGCGTTCTAATTTATACAGCATAAATAAGAACATATGCAAACCTTTGTTATTTGGTAAATTTTTAATGTAGAAATGATTGAATGCTATAATAGCTATATTCAATCATTATAGCATTAGGTCATTCTCTTATTTTGGAGACTTAGGAAGCTAAAAAAGTAACGAAAAGCGGTATTATCTAGCACTTAACCCAATTAATCACCGCCACTCTACAATAGTTCCGCTCCCTTTTTCATGCATTGATTCAGGCACCGCATTTTTAATTGACTCTCCCAGTATATTGATAAGTCGTTGCTTTGCAAAACTCCTCACATAAACCAGACCAACCTCGCGCAGTGGCTTAATGCCAGAAAATGATCGCACCTGTCTTTGTTTTTTCATTGGCATGTCATCAATAGCAAGTTGAGGCAATAACGTAAAGCCACCATTGGTATCCACCAGTTTCTTGAGTGTTTCAATAGAACCGCTTTCATAAGAAAACGGAAGGTTGGCTTGCTCCTCTGACTGAACAGCGCAAAGGTTTATTACTTGATGCCGGAAGCAATGTCCTTTTCCTAATATCCAAATATCTGGTACTGCAATGTCCTCAATATTTATTTTTTTCTTTAAATAAAATGCATGTTCGTTGTTCGTATAAACTTTTATCTCCTCATAAAATAATGGTTTCTCAATAACATCATTTTCATGCACTGGAGTAACCAAAAGACCAACATCAATCAAATCCTTTCTAAGATGTTCTATAATTTCCTCACTCATTAATTCTATTACTTTAATTTTTAAATCAGGATGTTTTTTTATCATATTCCCAATAAATAGTGGCAATAGGTATGGTGCCAACGAAGATATAATTCCAACTTTCAATTCCCCGACCACCACATCACGATAGATCCCTACTATCTCCTTAATTTTTTTTGATTGATCCAAAGTAATGCGAGCTTGACTAATTATTTCCCTACCAATTACTGTGGGAATGACCGGCTGCTTACTTCTGTCAAAGATGAGCACACCCATCTGCTCCTCTAGTTTTTTTATTTGCATACTCAACGTGGGCTGTGTTACAAAGCACTTCTCTGCTGCTGTCACAAAATGCCTATGCGTATCTAATGCAATGATGTATTCCAACTGTATTAACGTAACCATTTTTTTTCTAAATATAAATAAAATCTATCTTCTTATAAAAACATTCGATTTGATTTATACGTTTATCCTATAGAGATTTGCCTTGAAAATAAGTTATAAATAAAAAATATAATCATGGAAGAACAAGAGAAAATAAATCAAATGCCAAGAATTGGAGATATAGCACCCGATTTCAAAGCGACAACTACGAAAGGGGATATAACATTCTCTGACTTTGCAAAAGACAAATGGATTGTAATGTTTTCACATCCCGCAGATTTCACACCTGTATGTACTACGGAAATGAGTGGTTTTGCTGAAAGAAAGGGTGAGTTTGACGCGTTAAATACCGAGCTCATCGGTTTAAGCATCGACAGTATTCACTCGCACCTTGCTTGGGTGAATAACGTCAGAAAAAACTCAGGGGTTTATTTTGACTTTCCAATCATAGCAGATATCGACATGAAAGTATCTAAATTATACGGCATGTTACAGCCCAATGAAAGTGAAACGGCTGCTGTAAGGGCCGTGTTTTTTATTGACCCAACCAAGAAGATTAGATTGATCATGTATTACCCATTAAATGTTGGGCGAAACATGGATGAAATTTTAAGAGTCTTGGAAGGTTTACAGGTCTCTGACGAATACAAAGTAGCCCTACCATTGAATTGGAAAAAAGGAGATAAGGTCATCATTCCACCGCCAAAAACATTGGATGAAATGCAAAACAGGATTGATGACACTACCTGTGAAAAAGTTGATTTTTACCTCTGTAAAAAGGATCTTTAAATAGTGTATAAATATTCTAATGTCTCAGGTTATATACCTGAGACGTATATTAAAACAGTAAGAATTATGAAAAATTTAATTGGATTAGACATAAAAAAAACTACCATCTTAAATGAAAAGCTCAATGATTTGTTAGCAAACTATCAGATGTTTTATCAAAACCTGAGAGGATTTCACTGGAATATTAAGGGAAAAGAATTTTTTGAGTTGCACTTGAAGTTTGAAGAACTATACAATGATGCGGTCATTAAAATAGATGAGATTGCCGAGCGAATTTTGACGTTAGAAGGAGCGCCGCTACATACATTTTCGGATTATATCCAAACGTCTGAAATAAAAGATGCCAAGAACAAATCAAACGGCATTGAAAGTGTAGAAATAACTGTTGATAATTTTTCTACCTTAGTTTCAAAAGAAAGAGCTATTTTAGCCTTGGCTGGGGAAGCAGACGATGAGGGTACAGTCAGTTTAATGAGTGATTACATCTCTCAGACAGAAAAAACACTTTGGATGTTGAACGCTTATTTGAATTAGGCTACGTGCCAATAGCATGGTACATGCACAGAAAAGGGAGCAATAAAAGTTCCCTTTTTTACTAGAATATTATTTGAAATAGCCAGTTAAGAATCACCAGTTGTACTAAGAAACCGTTCGAACGTTACCTACTTCTAACTAATTTCTGATAAAATTCTTCTTTGACCAATGAATCATAATTCTGCAATGCCACTTCAAAATGGTTGACGTACGGACCATTAAATAGCATGCTCATTCTTTCTTGCTTCTTTGAAGCCCTTTTTTTAAAAAGATTAATCATATTCTTACCGTTTTACTGCTAATACATATTTACAACTCCATTTTTCAGGAAATTGTTTCATAAAACATCCCTTTTGTTTTTACAAGATGCTGTCCATAAAACTTGTTGTGTATAAGTGTTACACCAGTATTTGGAAATACCCTAAATATTTTATCTTGCTTAAAGAAAAAATCCAGCTGCTATTGCCGCCATAACGCCTAGCAGTATCGTCATGATTTTTCGAAAACTCAACACATGTCCAGGTGTGCTTTCGAAAAATATAGTCGTTGAAATGTGAAGAAAATTACCACTTACCACCGCAAAAAGAACTGCAAATGTATCTTGTGATAATACACTTGCTCTGGCTAAATAATCGCTCAATAATAGTCCTGCCGGAGAGGCCACCGCAAAAAATACAAGTACGCCAATGATATATTTTCTGCTTTTCAATTGTGCAAGTAGTACAGAAACCAGCGCAATAGTCGCTGGGATTTTATGCAAAACAATCCCTAACAAAAGAGAATCCGGTTTATGACCTTCTAATAATACCGGATTTGTAAGCAGCGTTCCCTCCAAAAAAGCATGAACTGATAGTGCTATCGCCAAAACCAATGGTCTTGCGATGATGCCTCCTTTGTGCTCCGAAACATGCAAATGCCCATGTTCTACTCCCGCTGTAAAATATTCAATCACAAACTGAAGAAAGAATCCTGCCAACACGTAATACCCTAACTTTAACTGGCTCATAGGCATATGAAACACTTCGGGTAGTAAGTGAGTAATAGTAATGGCAAAAAGATATGCTCCTGAAAACATCAGTAAATCGCCAAATCTTAATCGTCTTTTAGATAAAAACAAAAAAATGCCTGGCAGCAATGCTGCTGAAAATATTATAACGGTGTTAGTAACTATCATTTCTCAAGTATAAATATCATTCGGTCAGCGGTTTCCTTTTCAAACGGGTTTAAATTATAATCACCAAACACATTGCTACATTTTAGGTTAGCACGCTCAAAATAATTTTGAAACGCATCAAAGCTAATTGCCTTTACCCTTTCGTGAAAATTATATTGCTCACCGTTATCTTCAAACTCAATATTTTTGATAATAAAATCATGGTCATCTAATTCTCTGGTTACCCTAAAATCAATACCATCAATCTGTTTCCTTTCTTCCTGCACCAGGTTCTTAATCACTTTTTTAGGATTCATAAAGTCAAGTATGAATTTCCCCCCCTTTTTTAGTGACTTGGCAACTGCCATAATTGATTGCTCGTTTTCTGAGGAATCATCAAAATAACCAAAGCTTGTAAACATATTTAAGACATAATCAAACCTTTCTGTTGCAAAGACATCCCGCATATCATGTACAAAAAAACGCAACCTTTCGTTGGACCATTTATTGGCATACGCGATATTTTTTGGTGATAAGTCTAGTCCCGTAACATCCAGCCCTTTTTTATTCAAAAAAATGGAATGGCGACCTTTTCCACAAGCCAAGTCCATAATACTATCCTTTTTGTTAAAGTGGAAATGTCTGCTAAGATTATCTATAAACGCTCCTGCCTCCTCATGGTCCCTGTGTTTATAAAGGATGTGATAATACGGTGAGTCAAACCATGTTCCAAACCAATCTTTTTTCCTAACCATGCCTATTTATTTTGAAGGTGTGCAAATGTAATAAAAATATGGCTCTACTCGTATGTTAGTGGTTTCAGTTATTATACTTGCATTTTGAAAATTGTTTATGCTATAATCACCTTGCGTCATTGATATAGTAGTTCATTGCGTGATTTGGCTCATTTGAATAATCATTAATCTATTGGAAAATTGCTTCCTCCATCAAAATGGCGGCATTTTTCAATGTTTAACCTTGTCACCTCGTTAACATTTTAGCAAATGTATACAACAATTAGTTTAGCATGGGATTAACTTTTTGTTCCAATTAAACTCGTGGTAGCAGCAACAATATTAATCGGTTTGATCTGAAATCAAGTTGACGCCGTCCGTTACAAATGTTTGTGGTTCTCCATTTTTTCCCTCATAAATCAGATAGGCATTCAGGCTTTTATCTTTTGCCAATATCGCTTTCGCCTTTTCTACACCAAGCACCATAAAAGCGGTGGCGTAGGCATCTGCCAAAGTACAATTTTTTGCAAAAACCGAGGCGCTCAATAAGGAATGCTGAACAGGATAGCCAGTAGCAGGGCTAATGGTATGCCCCATTTTTTTCCCCGATATTATTTTATAGTTCCTATAATTTCCTGAAGTCGCCAAAGCCTTGTTTTCTAGTTTTACAGCGCTAAATATTTTTCGCTCTTCTGTAGCACTTGAAGGATCTTCTATGCCCACCATCCACGGTTTATTTTCTGCTGTATTTTCCCCTTTGGCATAAACCTCTCCTCCTATTTCTACAAAAATATTTTGAATTCCTTTTTCCTCCAACAAGTCAACAACTAGGTCAACTGCATGTCCTTTGGCAACCGCACTGAAATCTAATGCCACCCCCTCTTCTAGTTTGCAAATGGACACACTATCAAAGAATATGTTTTTAAACCCTACTGATTTGAGAAGTTCCTCAACTTGTGCGCTATCAGGTGCGTTTGCTTCATCTGGTCCAAAGCCCCAAGCATTAACAAGCGGCATGATGGTTGGGTCAAAAGCGCCGTTTGTTTTATCAAAAACCTCTTTACTCGCCTTTAAAACTGAATAGAAATAGGGGGTTTCAAATTTTAATAGCGTATTGGCATTGAACCGGGAAATTTCAGAATTTGGAATATAGGTAGAAAGTGATTTATTAAATGCTACTAAAAGAGAATCGATTTGGGCTTGGTAATTGATATTATTGGAATCAATATATTTTACGCTATACCCAATTGTCCCCATGGTGATTCCAGTGATATGAATATTTGCTGCTTGCTCGCTCTGTCTGCACTTCCAGACCACAAACATGAGCAACATCAATACGACTGGGTAAATTCTGCTTTTATGAAATAATCCTTTCATGGTCTCATTTTTTACCATGGCAATTTACAGTTTTTTTTAAAGTTTGTAGCGGTGGCATCACTTTTTTCAAAATAATAGGTCTTTGAATAACTTATACACTAGTCTCGTGTGTGATGGCATCGCTTAAATTGATGCTATAATTTAAGGTCTTTGAAGAACGGATGCTTTTTTATCCATCATATTTTGCCCTATCTTTGCTGTACATGCGTGAAGATTATTTAACAGGAGATGGTGAAGACCTAAACCCAGTAGAAAAGGAAATTGAAAGGGCGTTAAGGCCTTTAAGTTTTGATGATTTTGCTGGACAACCAAAAATATTAGAAAATATTAAGGTTTTTGTAAAGGCTGCCAAGCAACGAGGGGAGGCACTTGACCATGTGCTGCTACACGGCCCTCCTGGGTTGGGAAAAACCACCCTCTCACACATCATCGCCAATGAGTTAAATACTAGCATCAAAATCACCTCTGGACCAATTATAGATAAACCAAGTGATTTAGCTGGTTTGCTCACTAACCTTGAAGCAAATGATGTTTTGTTCATTGATGAGATTCATAGGTTAAACCCTGTGGTAGAAGAATACCTCTACTCAGCCATGGAAGATTACAAAATCGATATCATGCTAGACAGTGGTCCGAACGCACGAACGGTTCAAATCACTTTAAACCCTTTTACCCTGGTGGGAGCAACAACACGGGCTGGGCTATTAACCTCTCCCCTTCGTGCTCGGTTTGGCATCAACGCCAGACTAGCGTATTACGATGCTAAAATATTGTCAGGAATTATTGACAGATCATCCACAATATTAGACACACCAATAGACAAAGACGCATCCTTCGAAATTGCTAGAAGAAGTCGTGGCACCCCGAGAATCGCCAATAATTTACTACGTCGAACCAGAGATTTCGCACAGATAAAAGGAAATGGAACCATCAACCAAGAAATTGCAGAGTTTGCGCTTAACGCCCTTGATGTGGACAAAAATGGACTAGATGATATGGACAACAGAATCCTGTCCACAATTATTAACAAGTTCAAAGGTGGGCCGGTAGGCATCAGCACCATTGCCACTGCCTGCGGTGAAGAAGCAGAGACCATTGAAGAAGTTTATGAACCATTTCTGATTAAAGAGGGTTATATCAAGCGAACCTCTCGCGGGCGAGAAGCCACCGAGTTATCTTATAAACATTTGAAAGTTATTCCTCCTGGAAAAGTGAGGGATTTATTTGACCAATAAAACTTATCAATGAAAAATCTCTTTAAAATTGCTGCTTTTATTTTAGTTGTTCTTGCCGTAATGATGCTCTACCTAGGTTTTAAAATGGGTGGGCTTCCTCCGGCAATTACAGGTGTAGGTTTTTTAGTTATTGCTTTTGTATTTTTTAAGCAAAGTGCTGGCATACATTAACACGACGCATTTTTATGCTAAAAAAAAGACCTCCTATACTAAAAGTATAGGAGGTATTTTCTAAATACATTCTTTGTGTGCCTAAAGGATTTACTGAAACGTTTTTCAGCAGACCCTACCTAAATAAAAATCCATTTGGTCCACGACCACAGTCAAACGCATCTATTTTTGTGCCGTCTATTTCATATCTTACCACCGTTCCATTTCCAGAAAACCCATTTGCATCGGTTACATATATTTTATTCGCTGGACTAATCCCCAAGCCATAAAAATTTTCTCTACTAATAATTGGGGCACTTGGCGCTCCACTTGCGTCTATCGAAATTGCGTAAATCTCTTTTGCTTTAGATGGCCAAGGCGCAGCATGCAAATAGTAAATCATGTCTCCCGCACTATTAATAACCATCTTTTCGTTGTACCCTGCTATTTTTATACCTGGTATCGTCGCTTCTACAGTGTTATCACCTGGGTTTATTCTCACTAAATTTCCACTATTACAAATCACCCAAATTTTGTTGTTCTTATCCAAAATCATTTTGTCTGGACCGCTTTCAACAGTGATAGTTGTGCTTACCTGATCGTCAGTAGGGTCAATGACCGAAATTGTATTTGAGCCATTATCTGCTACAAATACTTTGCCTGCTGCGGCAATCATCCCTTGTGGCTTTACTGCCCAATCTAGCTTTTCCGTAATCGTATTACTTGTCAAATCAACAACTGCCACAAATGAGTTCTCATAAACAAAAGTACTGTTATTAAATTTTCCCCAATTAGAAACGTATGCTTTGTCGCCTACTGCAGCAATCATATATGGATTTACGAGCGCCTCAGGGTCGCTGAATGTTGGTTTAATAGTAGCCGTAGAACTCAACGTCTCTTGATTAACCACCTCCACCTTGTCGGCACTATTCGTTACAAAATAATAGTTTCCATTATACGCTACACCGTTTTGAATGGTCGCAGCAAAAGGAAATCCATTTGCACTAGTAAAAGCGCCCAATTTAACTTCTCCAGTTGTGGTGTTATACGTACTTAGAGATCCGTCGGCACTCAAAAAATTCCCCTCATTGATTACTATAACATCATCAACGCCTGCTGTCGTTTTAAAAGTATTTATCGTTTTACTATATCCTGTACCTTTATCAGTGGTCACGTATGTCCTTATAAAGTAGGTGGTATTTGGCATCAAACCAGTGAGGTCACTCACAAATTCTTTGGCTTTGCCTAAGTTCCCTAAACTAGATTTTTCATCGTCAACAGTTGGGTATAAATTCTCCATTGACCAAACGTGACCATAGTCGATTACTTTATGATTCTTTAAATCAAAAAATTCTCCTTTCGCCCTCGCTCCATCAGCGGTAATTTCATCTACTGGCCCCATGGTTAAAACAAGGTCTGTTTTTGCCCCTCCTATTTCAATGCCATTAAGAACGGGGTCATCCTCTTTGTTACACGCCGTAAACAATAGCGCAAATAAAAGCATAAATTGTGGGATTCTAATTAGTGTGTTTTTCATTTTTAGTTGTTTTATAATTGATACTTGATTTTAATGGAATAATTTCTTCCGGGCATGGCTCGGAAGAGATAGTTCTGATAATTTTTGTTTAAAATATTTTGTACGCTTAGCGATATAAATAATGACGCCTTTTTAATTGCTATTTTTTTTGCCAACGAAGAGTCAAATAACGAATAGGGTGGAATTGCATTTAAAACATCATCAATGTTATTAGTGTTTTCAAACCGCAATCCTGTGTGGTTTAAATTGCCCTGCCAATACCAGTTTCCGTACTTCACATTACTGAATATGGTATAGCGATGAAGGGGAGTATAAGGCAATTGCTTGCCAGCGGCATGCGCTTCATCAGATAATATGATTGATTTGTTAAAAGCATAATTACCTCCCCATTTTAACTGGACTTTGCCTATATCATACGTGACATTCGCTGTAAATTCTATCCCACTTGCGTTTACTTTTCTAATATTTTGAGGTGACCAAAAACTACCCTGCGGCTGCCAAAGTATCCAGTCACTAATGCGCATATTAAAATAGGTAACTTCTGCGTTTAGCTGTAATTGATTGCATTTCGCTGTCAATATCAAGCCTCCCTCTGCACTAACCCCCTTTTCTGGGGTCAAATCTATATTACCTCCGGGTTGCCAATACCTATCATTTAGTGTTGGCGCACGAAAATTGAGCGATACCAGTGATTTTAGTTTCACGGTAATTATTTCATTTTTCAAAAAATTATATTCCCCTCCTAATGCAGGCACAAGTTGCGCTTTTTCATTTTCCATTATTACGCCACGCATGTTAAATACAAACTGCGCTTTATCATTCGGTTCATATCGCAGCGATGCCATTAGTTCTGCTTGATTTTCCGACACCCGCTTTGCGTAACTCGCTACATTTGCGTTCGTGTGGCTCAAATAGACACCCGTTTTGAAGTGGAAACTATTGATGTCTTTGTCAAAATTAATATTCGCAATAAACTGCTTGGTCTTAATGGGTATCCCACCATTATACACTTGGTTATTGGCTATATATCCTGACTTAATATTTAGAAATCCATGTTTGCCACTTGCGTTGTAATCCGCAGCTACCCGAAATGCTTTATTACTTATTTTATCATCGCTTTGCAAAATTGACATGGTGGGCTGAATCTCATTAATACTATTTGCATACCAGGCATTCACTACAATTTCTCTTCCCTCTCTAAACCGATATGCCAATTGCTGTGTGAACCCATGATGCAGTATTGCAGCATTCACTTGGGTTCGGTGCTCTCCCCTTAAATCGGTGAATTCAAAATCATTTTTTGCTGATTGTCGGTAAATATTTGTTTGACTTTGCCAATTACCTTTTAATAGCTTAAGTTTTATACCACTAAACTGTTTTCCGAAACTTCCAAACTCCTGCTGAACTGTGATGGCATTCTTCCCTGAAAAGTCGGGGCTATCATTGCCCAAAATAATAGTACCACCTAGCGCCTCACTACCATACAGAGCGCTTGCTCCACCAGATTGTAACGCAATATTATCAAGCGCAAAAACAGGTAAGGTAGAAAAATCAGACTGCCCTAAAGTAGGCGAATTAATACTTAATCCATTCCACAGCACTTTGGTGTGAGATGCCCCTGTTCCGCGAAATGAAATTGTCGCCAATTGCCCACTGCCATATTCTTTGATATAAATGGCCGTTTGCTCTTGTAGAAGTTGGGCTAATGTGCCTGCCGAATAGCGCAATTTTTGTACACTATCTATGACTTGAATTTTACTGCCTACTGAATACTTAGGCATTGGGATTCCATAAACGTTGACAGGTTTTAGCTGAATTGTATCATTTCCTTTCTGTGCCAATAAAGAATTAGCAAGGAAGAAAAAAGCTAAAATGATATTTAAATACTTCACTGCCATTCAAATTTTAATATGCTTTCGCTTCCATGGTTTGTGTTTTCACGAGCCAACAGCCACAAACATGTTAGTGGTCCGCGGAGACACAGACCACGGATGTGAATCGTATCATTTACTCCTTGCGCTAACAAAGGATTAACATCGTATATGACAAATAAATACCTCACTACCTGTTTAAGTTTTAATGCGTTGTTGCCATGGTTTGTGTCTTCACAGACCATTCATTGCAAGTATCATTGGTCTGTGTGGACACAGACCTAAGATGACTTTTAATAAAATTTCGAATTACAGTATGAGAAGGGATTGCACCACAATAAATTGCAGGCATTATCTACTCAACTTTTCACCCGAAAGTTTAATTTAGTAATGAATCATGGCAGGTCTCCTGGCTCTTCCTTCTTTCAAATGCCTTCCCATCC
>CAYRIF010000027.1:0-19776 GCA_964424205.1 uncultured Roseivirgaceae bacterium
CTTCGCTTTGTCTACTCGTAGCTGACGCACTTGGGACTTTTTCAGCAGACCCTACATATTACTAAGTCGCTCAAAAGACCAGCCGCAGGAGCCAAAACTCGTCAAAGAGTATGTCTTTGACGACGCTTGAGCAGGACGGAAAAGAAAGTACAGACAGGCTAAAGAAGTATAAAAATAATAGCTGAAATAGTAATAAACCTGCCTGACCGGCAGGTACGAATATTATAGCCCGCAATAGCATTAGTATGAAAAAATAACGCTTCCGAAATCTGCTAATATTCTTATACAAATCGTTCCCAAATCACCGCTGATAAACTGGCAGTTTAAAAGAAAAGGAAGTGCCATGGTTTAATTTACTGGTAAGATTGATTGTGGCATTGTGAATGTCCAGTATTTTCTTAACAATTGCTAAGCCCAATCCTGTGGATACTTTTCTAGAGTCAATGTCACTGTCGATATTATCGGTTTTAGACTTGGCATGGTACCGATCAAAAACATAAGAAATTTCAGTTTGGGAAATTCCTACACCTGTATCGGTTACTTTGATTTCTACATTCTTTTCTAATTGATGGGTTTCGATGGTAATGATGCCACCATCTTCTGTGAACTTGATGGCATTGTCAATCAAATTTTGTAACACCCTCTCTATCAATGAAACATCTGCATGCACCATGGGTATATCTTCTGATATTGCAGGAATAATGGTGATGTTTTTTTCTTGGGCTAGTAATTTATGCTTTTGAGAAATATCTTGAATCAATTCAGTGATAAAAAATGGTTCTTTATGAGGTTCTATTTCTTTGGCTTCTAACTTTGATAGTTCGAATAAATCTTCTACTAATTTTTTTAACTTTTCTGTGCTTTGTAGAATCGTATCAAGGTATTTCTTGCTTTCTGCTTTGGTGATGTTATGCTCTTTTATCATTAAGGTTTCAATATAGCCGTGAATCACGGCCAGTGGTGTTCTTAAGTCATGCGATATGTTTGCCACAAGCTCTCTACGCATGTTTTCTGAGGCTTTCATTTTGTCTATATTTTCGACAATTGTATCTGCCATGTCATTGAAGTTTGTTGAAAGTTGAGAAAGCTCACCTTTTGATTTTACCAGAATACGTGCTTTTAAATCACCGTTCTTGAATTTTTTGACCGTTTCAATGATGGTATTTAAATTTCTGGTAATCAACCAAATAAGGAATAGTCCTACAATTAATGCCGTACCTAAAGTTAGTAGCATGGTTTTTCCACCCAAGCGCAGGATATAATCATCAAAGACCTCACTAGCTGCCATGTCATATTCTTCACTCGCCAAAACCACATATACATATCCCACTTTTTTACCATCCTCTAAGACAGGTGCTACTGAAAATTCTTTTTGGAGGGTTGTATTTCTAGGATCATCACCTTTGACAAATTTCTCACCTTTTGTTTTAATAAATTCTTTGATGGGAGAGAGGTTAACAGATGTTAATTTCACCTTTTTATATGGTGCTACATAATTCAATATTTTACCATGCGTATCGAGTAAATAAACCTCAATACTGGGATTAGTTGCCATCATAGAATGCATAATTTTATCCATGGCTGCTTCATGCACCTTGCCATCTGTAAAAGTGGGTTTTACTTCTTCTACAAGATGTGCAGCTAGTGCCACATTTAGTTTTTGATTTTTTTCTTGAAAATACGCTTGAGTCGTATCCACCGTTATTTTCACATAGGCAAAACCGATGACTATCAGAAGCAATAAAAATATGGCTGATATTTTCCAGTATAAACTACTAAAAATATTTCTAGAAGAACGCTTGTTATTATTCATAGTGATTCATCATTAAATCTGTACCCAACTCCCCAGGTAGTTAGAATGTAGATAGGTTTGTTTATATTAGGTTCAATCTTTGTTCTTAAACGGTTGACATGCGAATTTACAGTGTGTTCATACCCTTCAAATTCATACCCCCAAACTAACCGTAATAAACGGTCTCTGCTATAGCTTTTCCCCGCATTGAACGCTAGGGTGCATAACAAATCAAATTCTTTTGGGGTTAAGTCAATTCGCTGCTTATCAATGGTCACCTTTCGTTTTTCCTTGTCTATTTTTAGCTGACCAAAGGAAAACAGATTGATATCTGCAGTTTCAACTTCATCTTTAATCATTTTTACCCGTCTAAACATGGCTTTTACCCGAGCAATAAATTCTCTGACACTGAAGGGTTTGGTTAAATAGTCATCGGCACCAGTTTCTAACCCTAGAATTTTATCTATTTCCTCAGATTTTGCGGTGAGCATCAAAATTGGGGTTTGGTTTTTCATCGCACGTAATTCTCTGCATACTTCTAATCCATCCATTTTTGGAAGCATAATGTCTAGAATGATTAAATCAAACTTATGCATTAATGCTTGATCTAATCCATCGATACCATTATGTGCTGCGGTAATTTCGCATTCCAAATCTTTGAGGTGAATACTCAGTAATTCTACGATGTCTAAATCATCCTCTACAATCAGTACCTTTTTCATGTTTTAATAGTTTGAATGAATTAAAATGGTATAAGGCAATACTTATACAAATGTAGAATTAAAGTATCACAAAATCATAACACTTTGATTTAAGGTATTACTACTGCTTCTCGAAAGTGCTTAACCCTTCACCAATCCAGTTGGCAATTGCCTGTCTGTTGGATGCTAGTACCAGCCGTTTTTGATCTTTTTTGTTCTGAATATTTCCAAGTTCTATAAACACCGAGGTAGGTAAAGTTTTACTAAGCACGTATAGATTTCTAACGCTTACATCCCCAGAATAACCTCTATTTTTTTGGTACTGGTGATACTTCCCCTCAATTGTTGTGAGAAGATGATTGGCGAGTTTTTTTCCTGATTTACTTTTTTTATCATGGTAAAAAAACATATCAATTCGCTTATTGACTTTTCTCGAGTCCACATGCAGGATGATTAATTTCTGCTCATAGTTTCCTGTCTTTCGATGTTTTCTGCAAAGCTTATTGACCAAATTGGTACGCTGCTTTAGTCGTTTTAACTGACTGAGTGGCAGTACCTTATCTTCTAAAGTTTTTTCATCCTTGTCGCAAGGTAATATCTCGGCAGATCGGATGCCATCATTGCTATCTTGAATGATGGTATAGACTGTTGCTCCTTTTGAAATTAGATTTCGTGCCAATCGAAGTGCAATGTCATATGCATATTCATCTTCGCAAATGCTGGTATTTTTGAAGCTACTCATAGAGCCAGGATCTGGACCGCCATGCCCACTGACAATGTAATACACCGTACCTTTTAATGTTTCATTTTCAATTTCAACAGCTTCATGTTCTTTTCCGAAAATAGGGACGATGATTGTTTTTTTAGATGTTGTGGGCTTTTCAATCGCGACACTTATGCTGTCGAGGTTTTTACAATGAGACAAATGGTAGGGCACCCATAATTTTTTATCTTCTCTGAAATCTTTTGTTCTTACGCCTAGTTTGTAAAGGGAGTCATTATAGATTTCTATGCTTTTAGCGGCATCAAAATCTTTGATGCCAATGCTGGTACGGATACTCTTGCCATTAAAATCATATACCTCAATGGGTAGTTGGTAGTGTCTGTCCAAATTAAGGCCTGCTTTATTTTTTATTTTATTAAGGGCAAGGAAATTAGCCTTATTACATGAATCTAGAAGTTGGTAATGGTTAAGCAATGATGTGATGCCATCACCAGCATTCGGTTTTATGATAAGGGACTCAATTGGTTGAGAGAAAGAGGCTGTACCAATAGCTAATAGGATTAATAATAATAATGCTTCTTTTTTCAATGTTTTTCTCTTAGGTTGTCGCAAAAATAGCGATAAATATCAAAAAATAATATCAAATTATTTTTTGAATTGTGGGGTCAATTAGCTTTTGCGAAATGAGTATTTTATTTCCTACAGATAACTGTTGCATTTCGTTTTTCATGACCGGTACACCTATTACCTTTGTTCCCACCAATACCTGTAGTGTGTCTTGATTTTCTATGGCTATAATTTCACCAATTACTTGAATTGGTGCGTCTACTTGACTGTTTACCAACACTTCTGCTGGAGTCCCTTGCTTGATTATTTTTCCATTGGCTAATTCGTATACGTAATCTGACATTTTTATGATTTCGCCGATATCATGACTTACTAAAATGGTGGTGAGATTATATTCTCGGTGCACTTTGATGATGTAGTCTTGTAGTTTTCCGCGCATGTTGATGTCTAAAGAGGAAAGCGGCTCATCTAACATCAATATCTCAGGTTTTCTGACCAGTGCTCTGGCTAACGCTACCCGCTGTTGTTGACCTCCCGACAGATTTTTTGGCTTTTTGTATTGTAATTCTCCTAATTCCATGATAGCAATAAGCGCTGATATTATTTGAGTATCCTGTCCTTTTTCTAAGGCATAAGCTAAATTTTCATAAACCGTCATATTCGGGAATAGGGCATAGTCTTGAAATACAAAACCTATTTTTCGTTGTTGCGGCGTTAGTCTAATTTGTTTTGTACTATCCAACCAAGAAGTGTCATTGATAACGATTGATCCGCTGTCTGGCGTCAGCAATCCAGCAATCATTCTAAGTATTGAAGTTTTTCCGGCACCAGAATTCCCAAAAATAGTAATGAATTTTCCTTGTTCAATATCCAATGCTACATCAAGCAGCATATTTCCTTCTGCTGTGTTCAGTTTTTTTTGTAGCGCAATCGAGATGTTAGTCAGTATTTTCATTCCCAAAACTTTTTTAGATAGCCATCATTTACTAAATATACCAATAATAATATACTAAAAGTGATGGCAAATAATATAAAGGAATAGCTGTTGGCAGCGTCATAATTTAGACTTTCAACCTCTTCGTAAATGGCGACAGAGGCAACCTTTGTTTTGCCTGGAATACTCCCGCCAATCATGAGTACCACCCCAAATTCACCAACGGTGTGCGCAAAGGAAAGTACAATACCAGTAAGTAATGCTGGCTTGATATTGGGTAGCAAAACTTTGAAAATGGTGGTCATTTTTGACTTGCCCAGCACGTATGACGCGTCGGTGATATTTGCAGAGAGGTTTGAGAAACCTGACTGTATAGGATGCACCATGAATGGCAGACTGTATAGTATAGATGCCAGTACCAATCCGCCAAAAGAAAAGATTAACCGTATGCCTATGGATTGCTCAAGCCAAGCTCCAAACGCATTGGATGGACTGAAAGCTACTAATAAATAAAACCCTAAGACGGTAGGAGGCAAGACCAGCGGCATGCTCACCAATGTCTCAATGATGGGTTTTATTTTTTTTGTAGAATATGCCAGCCAGTAGGCAAGGGGAATAGCTATAATCAACAACAAAACGGTTGTGACGGAAGCCAATTTGAAGGTGAGGAGTATGGGTTGCCAATCTATCATTTTACCATATATCCATACGTTTTTAAAATGTCTTTTGCTTTCATGGAAAACAAAAAAATGTAGAATTGCTTTGCCTCCTTACTTTCTGTGCCTTTGGGTTTTATTAAAACAACTCCCTGCGAAATAGGGGAGTAGCTGCTGTCATCGAGGGTGACCCACCTACCTTTACCTTTCATTTTAGTCGAAAGCAGTACAGATTTGGCAGTGAAACCAATCTCTGCAGATTGAGAAAGTATGAATTGATTGGTTTGCGAAATACTTTCGCCATAAACTAATTTATGTTTGACGTCTTCATAAATATTCTGATATTTCAAAACTTCAATAGCAGCGGCGCCATACGGAGCAGTTTTAGGATTGGCAATGGCGATATGCTTGATGCTATCACTCAACAAAACTTTAATTGAGGGCTGCATGTCATCTATCATTGACCACAGGACTAATTTTCCGTAGGCGTAAACTTTCGGTTTTTTCTTTGAATATCCTGAGCTAAATAAATCATTGGGATATTTCATATTCGCAGAAACAAGAATATCGTATGGCGCATTTTCTTTAATCTGTGCAGTGAGTTTACCAGAGGAACTGATAACGGTTTGGCATGCAATGCCTGTTTCTTGAGTGAAAGCGGTAGTTAGTGCTGCTATTGCAAATTGCATGTTGGAAGCTGCGGCTATGGTGAGTTGATGATTTTTATTTTGTTGACAGGAGGTGAGGCTCAGTATAAATCCTAGTATTACTAACTTCCGAACTGCGAAGCCCCACTCCCTCAGAGTCTCCTGAAAGGGACTCTGAGCTTTTTCTAAATAATTATAAAACCTCAGAGTCCCAGCCTGAACGTTGTCGTGCAGGCTCTGCGAGAGGCTTTTAGGGGATAAGTAATGGGTTGTTGGAAAATATTTCAAGAAATAATGTCTCATATATCAGAACTTTATCTCCTTCGTTATTTTAGCAAGGTAATTATCCATCTTTTTTTGTAAAAGATGGTATTTTTTGATGACCGTTTTGCCGGCTGACGTAATCGTTGCTCCACCCCCTTTTTCTCCGCCCATTTGTTTTTCTACCAGGGGCTTTGGTGACACCTGATTCATATTTTCAACCAGCTGCCAAGCTTTTCTATACGACATACTCATCGCTTCTGCCCCTTTGGTAATGGAGCCACATGCCTCAATATTTTCTAATAATTGTATCCTCCCGATTCCTAAAAAAGGAATGTCCTCATCAAAAACCCAGACCCTTGAGCGAATGCTAAACTGTTTCTTCATTGCAGTATGTTTTTAAAAACATACTGCAATGTAGTGAAAAAATTCTCCGTCCAACTCCCGTTACTAGAATATTTGAGGGATTATTTTAAAAAAAAGGCCATCCCAAAATTCAGGATAGCCTTTTTATATTTTTATGTTCTAGAGATTAGTTATCCTCTGGTTCCAAAAGCACCCCTTTTCTATCATACTGCTCCCACGCACCAACTTTTTGACCTTTGTCATAGTTTCCCTTTATTTCGGTTTTACCATTGCTGTAAAATTTTTCATATAAGCCATGCAGTACCCCGTCTTCATAGTTACTGATTTCTATCAGTTTTCTATCCTTGTTGTAGATAAAGCGATTCCCATTACCATCTCTTAAAGTACCTCTTGGCAGAATGTCCCCGTCTAGGGCATAAAATTCCGTGACACTTATTAGTTTTCCTTCTTTCCAAACTTCTCCTTGCATAGTGCTTCCGTCATTGTAGAAAATTCCCCACGCACCATTTTTGTTGCCATTTCTGAACCATCCAATTGATTTGAGTAATTCATTGTCATGATAAAAATACCATTGTCCATTTCTTTTTCCCTCTACGTAACTCCCCTTTTCCACCAAACTCCCTGCCGGATTATAGTATTTCCAATCCCCTACCTTGATTCCTTCGGCATATTCACCCACGGCTGATTTTTTACCATTTTCATGATAGGCTGTGATAATTCCGTTCTTGACAGTCTCAATTTCTGGCGTTGTTTCTTTGACGCTTGCCAATTCAGTATCGGCAGCTATTGAATCTGTACCTACGGAATCTGTTTCTGTTAGTTCGGTTTGTGCATTGCAAGTCATGCCTGCAAGTAAAATGATTGATATAAAAAGTGGTGTTCGCATAGTTAAAAATTTTATTTTGTTTACCATAAAATATAAGTCAAAAGTAGTGCCAATTTTTGAGTCAAAGTATTCATTTTTATTAATTATCTTATTTCTGATAGCTATTCATCATAATTTATCTTTTTTAGTAATGTGCCTTTCCTATCGTAGTGTTTCCAGATGCCTGACTCTTTATCGGATAGAAACTGCCCTTTTGATTTTATGTATCCGAGTCTAGCATAAAATATCCAGTGCCCGGTTTTTTTTCCATCTAGCATTTCTCCTTCCGATGCTACTTTTCCATTGCCATAAAAACGTTTTACTATACCATTTGGAAGCCCATCTTTATAATGCATAATTTGAACTAAATTTCCTTTGTTATCATAGCTGAGGCGTTCTCCATTGCCATTTTTTAATGTTCCACGGGAAAGGGTATCACCAGTTATTGTGAAGTATTTGCCAATATTTACTAGTCTGCCATTATCCCAATTCTCTTCTTGGATGAGGTTGCCATTGGCATAGAATAGTCCCCATGTTCCATTTTCTTTACCCATTGAAAAACTCCCAATGGTTTTTACTTTACCATTATTATGGTAATTAAACCATTGTCCGTCCTCTAATCCTATTTTATAGCTTCCTTCTGATACTAAAACACCTTTTTTGTTGAAATACCGCCAATTACTTACCTTTTGATCTCCTAAGTATCTCCCTACTGAATAAATCCATCCATTTTCAAAATAGGTTTTCCAGACCCCTTCTTTTACACCTAAATTAAACCTACCTTCTACACTTTTATTTCCATTTTCATAATATTCATGGTAGATACTGTCGGGTAGTGATAGCCTATAGTACTTGGTATATTTCTCCCCGCCATTGTAGAAATATTCTTTCCATGTACCTACTGGATTATCATTATTATAGTGATAATCCTTGCTGATGTTCCCGTTTTCATGGTAATACGTCCAATCTCCTACTTTCATGCCCTTGTTGTAATGGGTGGTGGCAAATATTTTTCCTATTTGGTAGTAAATGACCCAAGTACTGTCTTTTTTGCCATTTATATATTTACCCTTTACACCTACTGTGCCATTTTCAAAAAACTCTCTGTACTGACCATCTAAGAGATTATTTTTGTAATAGGCTGAGGTGAGAATGTCTCCGTATACATTGAATTCTCTATGCCAGTAATCACCAGCATTTTTTCCATATTTTTTGACCGTGTAAACTTGTCCGAATTCATAATACACTTTCCAAGTGTTAATGGGTTTGCCTGCTCGATATTCTCCTTTTACTTTTGGTCGTTTGTTAGGAAAATACTCTTCATAAGCGCCATCAAGCATATTGTTTTTAAAATTTGCTATTAAGTTCTTTCTGCCGCTAGGATAGTAGCCGATCCACTTGCCTTCTTTTTTATCATTTTTATAGAATCCTTCTTGAAAAAGGGTGCCATCAAGTCTTGAAATTTTCCATAATCCTTCTTTCATTCCATGAAGTATCTTTCCTTCTGTTATTAGCGAATCTTTGGCAATGGACTGCGCCATCATTGAATGTATAAATAGTATAAAGAGGACAGGTAAACTTATTTTTTTTAGCATGGTATTTTTATAAATTTTAAATTAATTTTTTGTGAGTACTAATTTCCCAGAGGCATTGTATTTTAACTCCCCAGTATCTAACATCATTCTGACCGCTTTTATCAATACTTCTTTTTTCTCTTCTATCTTAGAGGTTATTTCATCTATTGCTAAGGGTTGATTTCTGATAAGACATTGTATTTTATACGACACTATGTTTTCATCTTCTTGTATGTGGTGCTTGTTTTTCAAGCAAATATCACATATACCACAAGAAAGATATGACTCTTCTCCAAAATATTCAAGTAGCTCTCTTGTACGACATAAGTTTTTTTGGTGAAGGTAATGAATGACGGATTGCATTTTCTGGTGGTCAATGCTTTTCTTTTTTTCGATACCTTTTTTGTCTAAAGGCAACGTATCGGCATCATGTCGTGGGGTTAGGAAAACAAGTTGGGGTTGGTCTTTTCTTTTATCATAAATAAGGATACTTAGCTTATCGAGTGCTGCTAGTTTTTTAATCACCTCTGTTTCACTTATTTTTAATGCTGCAGCAAGTTTGGTTTCTATTATGACACCGAAATTTGAGAACAATTCACCGCCATATAGCCTTAATATGGTTTTTATAAATAAGTCATATGTCCTATGCGCTATTTGAAAATTATACAGCTCATTATGATCGATTCTGAACTTTATTTTTGAGGGATTATAAAAGCTTTCGTTAAGTTGAATGAAGCCTTCATTTTCTAGTTTTTTGATAGCATAGTAGGCATCAAATTGTTGGTAGTTATAGGTGGAAGCAAAATGACCGAGGTCAAAATCATAACTAGACATAAAACCGCTTTCAATCGCTATTTTCAGAAAATTAGCAAGACTTTGATAGATGTTTTTGAGGTATGCTATCTCAGGGTTTGATTGTTTAATATGGCGCTTTAGTGCTTCAATATCATTGTCTTGATAAAGCAAAACGGCATAGGCTTTTTCTTCATCTCGTCCAGCACGGCCAGCCTCTTGGTAATAAGACTCTAGGTTTGGAGTGATACTCATGTGAACTACAACTCTCACATCTGGCTTGTCAATACCCATGCCGAATGCGTTGGTAGCAACAATTACTCTTATTTTATTAGAACGCCAGTCATCTTGTTTTTGAGCGCGATCTTGTCTTGACAGTCCTGCATGGTAATGTGTAGCATTGATTCCAAATTTAATAAGCCTATCGGCGATATCTTTTGTTCCTCTTCGGGTTTTGGCATAGACGACAGCACTTCCTTTTACATTTTTTAGTATTTCAATTAATTTTCTTTCCTTATCTTCTACTTTGAAAACTGAATAAGAAAGGTTTTCCCTTGAAAAACTCTTTTGGAAAACGCGTGGCTTTTCTAATTTAAGCTTTTCAATGATATCAAGTTTTACATCCTGGGTAGCAGTAGCCGTTAGTGCAATGGCTTTTACTTGAGGAAGAATTTCTCTCAACGCTATAATTTCCAAATAAGCAGGTCTAAAATCATATCCCCACTGCGAAATACAATGTGCTTCGTCAATGGCGAGTAGGTTGACATTCATTTTTTGTACACGTTCTATGAAAATTTCTGTCTTTAATCGCTCAGGAGAAACGTAAAGAAATTTAACTTGTCCGTAGATACAATTATCAAGTAAAATATCAATTTCCATTCTATTCATTCCCGAATAAATAGCTACTGCATTGATGCCAATCTTCCTAAGATTTTCTACTTGGTCTTTCATCAGTGCAATCAGCGGCGATACTACGATGCAAATTCCTTCACGCATCATTGCAGGCACTTGGAAACATAGGGATTTTCCGCCGCTGGTAGGCAGCAAGGCGAGGGTGTCATGCTCTGAGAGAACCGTCTGAATGATTTCACCTTGTAAGGGACGAAACTGCTCATAACCCCAGTATTTTTTTAATATGTCGAGTGATGAATCCAATGATTATCTGTTGGTTACCATTTTGGTTTTGCTTTATTTAAAAATGCGGTAATGCCTTTTTTACAGTCTTCTGTAGCTCTTGCCTTCGCATTCATTTGTACTGCTAATTTCAAACCATCCTCTAGGTTAAGGGACTGTACTTCGTGGATTAGTCTTTTTGTTATGGCCATTGATTGTGCAGCGTTATTGCTAATGAGTTGATTGGCAAAATCGAGTACTTTCTTTTCTAATTCATCTGGTTCAACTACCCAATTAATCAATCCGTAAGATGCTGCCCTATTGGCATCAAAAAGAGTGCCAGTTAATAGCAGTTCTTTAGATTTTGCTTCACCAACCTTTCTGATTAAAAAGACACTTACAATGGCGGGAATAAAGCCAATTTTCACTTCGGTATATCCAAATTTTGCTTCAGGTACAGCAAATGAAAAATCCGTTACCGCTGCCAGCCCACAGCCACCCGCGATGGCATGCCCGTTGATTTGCGAGATGACCACCTTGTCCATGGTATATATTAGGTGAAAAAGGTCTTTTAAATGGGAAGAATCTTCTAAATTTTCTTCGTAGGTATTTTTTTGAAGTTGCTGAATATATGTCAAGTCGGCACCAGCACAGAATATCTTTCCTTCTGCTTTAAGTATGATAACTTTTACATTACTATCGCTATTAGCTGATGTAAAAGCTGCTATTAACTCAGTGACCACCTCATCATTGAGTGCATTCCGCTTTTCTGGTCTATTCAAGGTGATAAATGCGATTCTTTCCGATATGTCGTATTTTATATATTTCATAAGCGTCATTCTTCTTTCCTAAAAGTAATCTAAAATAAAATAAAAATAAAGTAGCTACTCAATGTTGAGAACAAGACTTCCTTTTTTTGAAAGATCATAGACATTAGTATCCATGGAAAAACCCCTCCATTTGTTTAAATACCATTTGTGGTTTGTGCTCGGCATAATTATATTTCTATTTTTGAGCAGATTAATGTTTTTGATAGCGTTATAATTTATCACTACATAGTCGTAATTATTTCGAATATCTTTGAAATTATTAACTGCATTGTTGATGATTAGTAAATCCTTTCCTTCCCAAGATATGCTATAGCTAGTGCTATCTGGATTGAGTATATAGGAACTTTTATTTTTGGTTATGCCTAATTTTACCCAATTTGGTTTTAATTGGTAATCAAATTTATTACTGATACTATCAGTCTTACTATTAACCACCAATTGATGTTTAAATCCTTTTATAAAGTCCATCACATTGGCTCCTCGTATATGATAGAAAATAATTTTTTCTTGTTGGCTTTGAACTGTAAACTGATGAACCCTGGTAGCTGTAAACAGCATGAGAATCATAGCGCTGATTTTTAAATAAGACAGTTTCTTTTTTGCAAAAGAAATAAGCATATAAACAATCACTAAATAGATTAGAACAGCTTGAAGTGGGTTAATTGAAATATTTGAAATAGTACTGTACGGAATATTCTCAATTAAAAAAATGATTTTATTGACCCAATTGATCAAACTTTCTAGTATAAACGCTAAAGGATTAGAAACAATACTAATAGGTGAAGATAGGAGCATAGCAAAGCCCAAGGAAAGAATTAGAAACGCAGCAGGAATGACTATTAAATTTGCCACAAAGAAGTAAGTAGGAAATTGATGAAAGTACATGATAGTCAAGGGGAAAGTGGCTATTTGAGCTGACAAAGAAACACTCATGATTGCCCATGCTTTATTTGCAATATAATTGTTAAACGTGAACCAATTATGTATTTTGAGTTGTAAATAGAGGATGCCAATAACAGCTAGATATGAAAGCTGGAAACCGACAGACATAATATAAAATGGATTTGTAAGCAATAGAATAAAAGCAGAAATGGCAAGGTTGTTATAAGCATTTGTTTTCCTATAATAGCTATCTCCAATTAGTAAAAACGAAAACATTGTTACCGCACGGAGAACCGAAGGAGAAAATCCGGTGATGAGTGCATAGCTCCATAACACTGATAATACTACCAATAGATATATAAGTCTACCATTTTTTTTGTGGCGTAGCCACCCTAACGAAAACACTAATACTAGATAAATGATGCCCACGTGAAGTCCTGATACCGCGAGGACATGCATTGCACCTGCGGCACTATATGCCTGTTTTATTTCTGAATCTAAATCATCCTTTACTCCTAAAATTAGTGCAAGCGCAATGGCTCGTTCATTGTGTCCTTTTATTTTATGAGTGATTGTTTGTGTTAACCGCTCTCTGATACTAATTGAAATTCCCATGAGGAAATTTGGACTGGAATTTTGATAGATATTGATATGCTCGCCAGTTGTAAAATCTTGACCAAAGATGTTCTTCAATCCCAAGAAACCTTTATAATCAAATTCATTGGGATTGGAAGGTGGCTTCACCTGGCTGGGACTCCCTTTTACGAGTATGAGATCACCATATTTCAGTATTTTTTGAGCGCTATCTTTTCTTTGGTATAACATTATTTTCCCTGTTGTCTCAGACCACATCCCATTGCTTTTAACTTTTGAAATTTTAATAATATTCTTTAGGAATTTAGAAGTATGATGCGTTTCAGAAATATTGATTGCTTGATAGTATTTTATAGTATCGGTATGGTAAATGATGTTTTTAGGATTATTAGATTCATTAAATGTACTCACCCGAACAAACCCTACAAAAAATATTAGAAGCAATGCTAAAACCCCTAAAATTGGATGCCATTTTGTGTAATATTCTTTTTTAAGAAACGCTGAAGCAATAAGATAAGTGACCGCCAGGCATATCAATATTGTCAATGGGTAAGCAATGTATTCTCCTTCGTAAATGCCTGCTAAAATGCCTAAAACCAATGCAGGTGTTAGTCTTAGAAAAGTAAAAGGTAGCCAGCTGAAGTTATTCAATATGCAGAGACATTTGATTAAACCTATGTAATAATAGGTAATAATGTGCTTATTTCATACTTGTAGGTCGTGTAACGTTAATAAATGCTTGGTTGAGTGTGCCAATCTGACCAGTTGAAGAAAGACCTTCAATTGCGATATTATAGTTGGAGACTTCATCCGAGGTGTAAAACTCAACCGTGGTCTCACCATTTTCATCGGTTATTATCGTTGGATTCCAGTATAATACTGACCTGAAATCCGGAATTGAATTGTTTTTGGTTTCTTCATTATCGTATTTGGGTTGGTAGTATTCTTTGACGATGTTAAAGCCTTTAAATTCTATAATATTTTTATCATTTGGAGTTTTTATTTCTTCCGAAGTATTAATTATCATAACCCCATTAGTTCCTACCTCTCCAAAGGGAATCAAGTTGTCAGGAGAATGTATTATTCCAATACTTTTTATAAAATTTGCATTCAAATGAAGAATAAAGTCGGTATCAAAAGTGGGTTGTCCGTTGACAATATATAGTGGTTCTAATTTATAGACGTGCTTTAGAAATTTAGCATAAATTTTTACCTGAAATTTACCTTGTTTACTTTTTCTTATATTGACACCAGGTAAAATCTCTTTAATAATTTCTGCCATAGTATTAAATTTAACATAATCTTTAAGATAGATTAGTTTATCGCATAGTAATTGGTAATTATTTTGTGATAGCGTATTTTTAAGAGGAGATTTAGTTAAATTATTATTTTTTGTATAGGTTTGATTGATTAAGAAATTTTGAATACTCGTTTTTACTTCTTCAGGCATTTCATGATTATGTACAGTATTTTTTGTGATTACTGTTTTTTTTGTCATTCTATTTTTATCAATTTCTAGCGATTTAGTTTTGTCTCCATTTTTTTGATATATAAATCTTTCCTTACCAAAGTAACTTGCAATCTCTAATTCCAATAGACCATCGTTATCTGTAGTTCCTTGATAAGTTGATAATTTATTCATTAATAAAACTAAAATAGGTTTGTTTCTGATTGGTTCTCCATGCATAGTTAGTTTATGCTTCAATAAAAAAGCATTGTTTTTTTCTATAGCAAAGAGATGTTCTTTGTATTTGTAATTTAATAGATCGTGCCAAGAAAGTCCTTTTAACGAAAGGGTGATTAATAGATTATCTAATGTTATATTTGTATCTGATTCTTTGTTCATTAGATAATAGTTTGGGTTTTCTATGTCATCTTTTAATTTGGAACTTAATTGAAGATATGAGTATATATTATCTGCATATCTATTGGGTATTCTGTTAGAGACGCGTACAGAAAAATTTCCTTTTATGGGCTTATTATTTTGATCTGTAATTCTAATTTTTGCTTTTACATTTTCTCTTGTTTTATAGTTTGTTTTTTCCGGTATAATTTTGATGTTGAGTTGTTTTTCATGATTTATAAATATGAGGCGATTGATAATGGGAAGTTGCGTATCTCTGTTAAAAATAGTTATTTGATTGATTCCGGTAGGAATTTTTGTTTTAGAGATATATATCATTGTGTCTTTTGAAACTAATTTTATTTTTTTGGTTAAAAATATTTTGCTACTGTTTTGAAGCGTTATTAATAGATTACTATTCTTTCCTTGGCTCTGAATAGACAATTGTAAATTTTGTGAATTTAAGCTATCTACTGATAATACAATGCCTACATTTTTGGTGGGCGGTAGTTGATATTTTTTTTCGAAATTGGAATTTTTTAATTTGACATAGTATTTTTTTCCTTTTGTTGGTTTAATCTTAAAAGTTCCTATTCCTAGATTGTTGCTGTAAAGCTCACAAATTTTATTGTTATTCTCGTCCAATAATGCTCCATTAATTTTGGTTCCAGAGCCGGAATTTAAGATTGCTTTGAATACAACTTTGCTCTCTAAATTATTTATTAGTTGCCCTCCCTCCGGGAAAAAGAATAGATGAACAGCTTCATTTTTTTTAAGGGAAGGCTTCTGGTCCAAAGCGGTGTAAGCGTTATAAATATTTACACTTTTTCTAAAATAACCGTGCGTATCAAAATTGCGCATCCAGTTGGTATAAGAGACGAGTGTATAGTTTCCGTTCTCCAAGGTATCTGGCAACGAAATACTGCCGTGGGTTATACCATCTTTTATCTTTGATTTGTAAGCTAATACTAATTTATTTTTTACATTGTAGAGGTCTGTATACAGAATTCCACTTGCTGTTTTTAGTGCCGGATTAAAATAACTAGGTAGATATGCTTTAAAGTATATGGTTTCTCCTGCGACATAAAATGGATTGTCTAGGGACAGATATACTTTTTCCTGCGGATTGTTTTCTGTATAATCTTTCAAGGATTGAATTAACCTATCTATCAGGTTATTGGGTTGAAATGAAACACAAATAACTGCTATGATAACAGCTAGTGTTATTCTTGGTAAGTTGTATTTTTTTGTTCGAAAGGTTCGCATATTTTTTCTTATAATCTAAATTATTCCCAAAAATCGGGTGCTGCTTTGCTGCTGCCTGGAAACAATGCACAGTCGGAACAGTATTTTGGAGGGCAGTCGCTTGACAGTGGTGGACATAGGGTGAAACAAATATTTAGGACTCCTTTTTTAAATTTTTTTGGGAGGTCATTAAAAGAAATAAACGTTCTTTTTGAACTAACTCCATAAGCTCCAAAATATCCCAAGACAATTTCATTGCTGTCTTCAGTATTAAATATATTTCCTGTTATTTTAGATGGTGTGGCATCGAGTATTGTCCCTTTAGTCGCTAATTGTTTGTTGATAGCGTTAAAAAATGCATAGGCATCTGGACTAATGCTGTATTTTTTGAGATGATAACTGTACTTCACATTGTATTTGATATCCGGTATAACAAAATTTAAAGAAAATGAATCAATTTTAGATTTGCTGTAATTGTTACTGGCTAAAACCTTATGATTTAAATCACCTTGACCCGTAACGTAACAATGTACTGAATTGTCAAAGGCTTGTTCCATTATATAAGTTTCTTCATTTGTAAACAGGTAGAATTCGTCTTTTCCTACATCAATGTCAGTATAGTACTGAATTCCTTCGGCGTCTTCAATATAATTACTACTGTTTAATGTTTTATGTTTTTCTAGTTTATAATAAACGTCCCGAATTTTCGACGATGAATGTAGTATTTCTGGTTTGGACTGATATTGTTTCCCATCTTTGGTCAATATAGATAGATAATATTTATTGCCTATTTTTCCTTGCCAGTTTAAATTAGATGATTGGTAAATACCACTGCCACGTTCTGTTTCCCAAAGTCTCAATTCTTTTCCATTTTGATCTATAATCTTAACTATGGCTTTAGATTCGGGCTTATTAAAGCCCTCCTCTTTAATAAAGCCATTGTAAGTGGTTGTTTTTGCTAAGAAATTGGCACTTCTTTTTAAAGAAACTGTATACAATTTTTTCTCATTACTTATAAACCCATCAACCACTAAGAACGGTTTCTCTTGCTTTTCATTACCGTAATTAAATGGATCAATGCAAGAAGTTAACAATAGAATTACTACATAGGGCATCATACAGGGAAGTAAGTATCTCTTGGTGTTAAAAAGTATTGGAATGATTAGTGTAAGATTGATATTTCTTGTCATTTGTTTGTAAGGTTAAATATTATTACTCCCAAAAAGAAGGTTTCTGGGTGGCACTACCTGGATATTTGGAGCAATCAAAACAATAGGTGTCTAAACAATTATCTCGAGGTGGAGGGCAAGCTACAAAGCATTCAGATAATTGACCTTTTTTAAAATTAACCGGTAGTTCGTCTTTTGAGACAAATAGGCGCTTTGTTGTGACACCGAATACAGCAAAATACCCAAGAACTATTTCGTTTTTGTCATGTACGTTAGAAATATTCCCTATTATTTTTAGGGGTGTTTCATCCAAGATAGATCCTTTTACCTTTAATTGCTTCCTAATTGAGCTATAGAAATGGAAAGCCTCCTTACTCATACTATATTGAAGCAAATTGTAGCTATGTTTAATATTATATTCAAATTTTGGAACAACAAAGTCTAATGGGTGTTTGATAATTTTTTGAGTGTTAAATTCTATATTGGACACTAGAAAATTGTAGTTATCATTTCCTTTTTGAGTGACATAGCAAAATTTTGGATATGGAGGTAATAGCAATGGTACGCGATGTATTGGTGTTTCAATCATATAGGTTTGCGTAGAACCAAAAGCGTAATAGTTATCATTTTCACCTAGATTAATATCGGCGTAATACTGGAATCCATCTACTGTGGTTATGTTGTTGTTTTCGTCTAGTAATTCTTTAGATTCATAGATTGTATAGATACTATCAATGGGTAAAGAGGCTTTTAACACTTCCGGTGTTGATTCATATTCTTCTCCATTTTCTGTTTTAATATGTATATAATATTTTTTTTCAATTTCCCCTTCCCAATTTTCACTTGATGGAATCTTGTAAATACCTGAATTTTCTTTCGTTTCCAAAAATTGTTGTGACCTACCGGTATCATCAATAATTTTTATTATTGCTTTTGATTCGGGTTTAATAAATCCTTGCTCCTTAATTATTCCTGAATAGCCATTTTTTGGTGTATAAAAATTAGCACTCCTTGTTAAGGTAATGGTGAATTCTCCTTTTTCATTGGTTATAAAGCCATCTACTACAAGAATTTTTTTCTCTTGGTTTTGTGAACTAAAATTAAAGGGATCTACACAGGACGATAGTAATATAAGAATAAGTAACTTTTTCATAATTTAAAATTATAGGTCAACGAAGGAAATAGCGTACCCAAAACAGATAATTTATACACTCCTGGTGGAGACCCTGCGGTATTCTTAAAAAAAATGGAATAGGCATTTTTCCTAGCATAGAGATTATAGATGGAAAAAATCCAATCACCATCTAATATTTTTTTTCTTTTATGATTCCCTGCTAATGAAATTGAAATATCCAGTCGATGATAATCTGGTATTCTAAATTGATTTCTGTTGGAAAAGTAGGCAATTTGCTTATCACCTATATTAAATTTTGCAATAGGTGCCGTAATAGGTCTTCCTGAACTATAAGTGAAGTTAATACCTAAACCCCAACGCCTTGTGATTTTGTAGTTTGTAACCACGGAAAGAATGTGAGGTTTGTCCGAATTGCTTGGATAGTAATGGCCTTCATTGATAGTTTCTTTTTCTGAAAGACCATTTACGCGTCGCTCACTTTTTGAATAGGTGTAGCTGACCCATCCAGTAAGCTTTCCAGTTTTCTTTTTGAGGAAAAACTCTGCACCATAGGCCCTCCCAGACCCTGACAATAACTCCTGTTCAATGTTCTCACGTAATATAATTTGAGCACCATTTTTATAATCAATTATATTGGTCAAATCCTTATAGAAAATTTCTACCGAGGTTTCTATTGTATTGTCATTGAAATTTCTGAAGTAGCCAACAGAATACTGATCGGCGATTTGCGGGGCAATGTATCTGTCACTAGATTTCCATATATCTATTGGACTGACCGCTGTAGTATTAGATATAGTATGAATATACTGCCGAAGCCTATTATAACTTAATTTGATTGAACTGGTCGGATTAATTCCGTATTTCATAGAAAGTCTAGGTTCCAATCCTGCATATTCTTGAATTACATCCCCTGCTAGAAAGGAGAGCGTGTCTACTACGTTTTCCTGACTTTTGGTTTTCGTATCTTGATAGGTTAATACATTTCCTTTGCCTATATTCCTGTACAATGAATAACGTAACCCTCCAGTAACGGTAAGTTTTGGACTAATAACAAACTCATCTTCGATATAAACTGCCGCTTCCAAT
>CAYRIF010000028.1:0-19637 GCA_964424205.1 uncultured Roseivirgaceae bacterium
ATGTGGAATTAATAAGTCAATATCTGTTGTTTCTAAATTATTGGTTTTTAGTGCTTCTCTTATTACTTCAGGAAATCGGACAACTGCGTGCTTGAAAACATTTTTTCCATTCATCACTACTCTAAAATCTGTAGTATCTAATATCTGTTCTGCTTGTCTTTCCGTATTCGGACGACTACTACCAGGATCTTTTACATATAGTTCTTCTGCAAAATTCCCATCCGAGTGGAGGTGAGTGGACAGAATACCTTTATTTTTTTCGTCGGTTGGTTGTAGAATAATAGCACCAGCGCCATCTCCAAAAATTACACTCACTGCCCTGCCTCGAGTACTCTGGTCTAATACAGAAGATTGAATCTCTGCACCAATCACCAAAATAGTTTTGTACATCCCTGTTTTGATATATTGATCACCCATAGAGAGTGCATAAATAAAACCCGAACAGGCATTTCTAATATCAAAAGCAGGTATATTTTTTAGTCCCAATTCTCGTTGCAATAAAACCCCAGATCCTGGGAAAAAATAATCTGGTGTGATGGTGGCAAAAACAATGCAATCTATATCTTCTGCCACCAAGTTTGCCCTTTCTAAAGCTACCTTTGTTGCTTTGGCAGCCATATTAGCAACAGTATCCGAATCAGGGTTAAACCATCTTCTTTCTTTGATGCCTGTACGTTCTGTAATCCACTCGTCACTCGTATCCATCATTTTGGAAACATCGTCATTGGTAACGACTCTTTCAGGCACGTGATGTCCAATGCCTACTATTTTGGAATTATTCATTTGTTTGTATTTGGTTTGTGTTGTTTGCCCCAAAAGTAAATAAACAAGGATATATTTTATAGAAGTGAACAGAATAATACCGTTTTATGGTTAGATTGGTATTTTATTTCTTAACACATATACATGAAAAAATTACTACTAATCCTCACACTATCCATTTTTGCTTTTTCCAGTACGCATGCGCAAAAGGCATTAACTTACTATTTGCCAGATATTTCATATGATAAATCAGTAACAACTCCTGAAGAATTTTTTGGATTTCAAGTTGGTGAGTGGCATTTAAATCATGACAAGTTATCTTATTATATGAAAGTATTGGCTAAGCAATCTGACAGAGTAACCATTGAAGAATTTGCCAGAAGTTATGAGGCTAGACCGCTGCAATTACTGATTATTACGTCGCCTAAAAATCATAAAAATATAGATGCCATCAGGCAGCAGCATGTACAATTGACAGATTCAAAGACTTCATCGAAGTTAAATGTAGAGGACATGCCCATTATTATTTACCAAGGTTATAGTATTCATGGCAACGAGCCAAGTGGTTCAAATGCCGCATCATTATGGGCGTATTATTTGGCAGCAGCACAAGAGGAGGACCTGATTAAAATGCTCGACGATGTGGTGATTTTGCTTGACCCTAGTTTTAATCCGGATGGACTCACTCGATTCGCCAACTGGGTGAATGTGCACAAAGGAAAAAACCTAACTACTGACCCGCAAAGTAGAGAACTGAATGAGTACTGGCCAAAAGGGAGAACAAATCATTATTGGTTTGATATGAATAGAGATTGGATCACAACTGCACTTCCAGAAAGCAAAGGGCGTATCGAAAATTTCCATAAATGGAAACCTAATGTACTGACCGATCATCATGAAATGGGATCCAATAGCACTTACTTTTTTCAGCCAGGCGTGCCCTCAAGAATTAATCCGTTGACACCAAAAAAGAACCAGGAGCTCACCAAGAAAATAGCCACTTATCATGCTAAATATTTAGATAAAATTGGCTCGCTGTATTATTCAGAAGAAAGCTTTGATGATTACTTTTCGGGAAAAGGCTCCACCTATCCTGATGCCAACGGTAGTATTGGAATCCTATTTGAACAAGGAAGTGCTCGTGGACATTTACGGGAGACCGAAAACGGATTACTAAGCTTTCCTTTTGCCATCCGCAATCACGTACAAACATCTATGTCGACGCTTAAAGCAAGTTATGAGCTTAAAAATGAGATACTCAACTACCAGCGTAATTTTTTCAAAGAGATCAATAAGCAGGCGAAAAATGATGTAAAAAAAGCATATGTATTTGAAGAAAATTATGATAGGAATAAGCTAAAAAACTTCATTGATATGCTCAAACGTCATCAAATTGAGGTGTATAAATTAAAAAACAAGTTTAAGAATTATAATACCGCCAACTCATATATTGTTCCTTTAGCGCAGCAACAGTATAAGTTTATAAAAACAATTTTTGAACCACAGTCCACTTTTGATGACAGCGTTTTTTATGATGTCAGTGCTTGGACAAAACCAATGGCATTTAATCTAAAGTACGCTTCAGTGATCGGCAAACAGTTTAGTAATTTGCTTGGCGACTTGGTGACAGATACTAATAAGATTACGGAAATCACGCTGCCTGAAGAAACCAACTATGCCTATATTTTTGAGTGGGACGATTTTTTAGCCCCTAAAGCTTTGGGTAGTTTGATGAAGGCAGGTCTAAGAACGAAAGTAGCAGAGATTCCTTTTCAATTGTCTGGGAAAAACTATAATACAGGGGCTATTATTATTCCTGTACAAAACCAAAAGAAAAACAGTCAGGAGATTTATGAATTGATAAAAGCAACCTCAGAAAGTACTGGAATTAACATCACGGCTGCGACAACTGGACTCACAGCAGTAGGCATTGATTTGGGAAGCCCGAATGTATTTAATCTAAAAGCGCCTAAGATAGCATTGCTTGTAGGAAAAAGCGTCACCTCTTATGATGCCGGTGAAGTGTGGCATTTATTTGACCAATATTACGACATGCCAATTAGCATGCTTGATGTAACGGATTTAGGCGCAAAGGATTTGACAAAATATAACACCATTGTGATGGTAGATGGGTCTTATAAGAAATTAAATAAAAAGGGAGTAGACAACTTAAAGAAAAGAATCCAAGAAGGTGCCGTTTTAATTGCCGTGAAAGATGCCGTAAAATGGGTAAAAAAGAATAAAATTATCCCCATTGAATTAAAAAAAGTAAAAAAGGATTCGACAAGACAGCCGTATCATAATAGAAATCAAAATTTCGGGTCGATGAGTATTGGCGGTAGTATTTTTCAAACCACATTGGATACTTCTCATCCGCTGGGATTTGGTTATAGAAATTCTATATTACCCATTTTCAGAAAAGGAGATGTATTTATCAAGCATGGTAAAAACCCGTATGCTACGCCGTTGGTTTATACCAAAGAACCGTTGCTGAGTGGTTATATCAGAGACAAAAACTATGCCCTCATTAAATCGTCCGCTTCTATTTTAGTTGGCGCATATGGCAAAGGAAAAGTAATATGCATGGCGGATAATTTCATCTTTAGAGCAGCATGGCAGGGAACAACCAAGTTATTCGCCAATGCCGTTTTCTTTGGGCAAATGATTGATGATAGCACCTTGGAAAAGGTGGAGAAGAAGTAGTAAATACTTTGTTTATACTTAAATGTTAGTGGTCATTAGACTAACGAAAATCAAATAGGTTATCTGACTGAAAAATAACTTTAATGTTTCCAAATTTAGAAAAGGAAAGAGTAAACCCTTCGTCTTCTAATTTTGAAGCCCAAAACTCATAATTTTGAAATTTTATCACCATTTTATCAGTTCGAATTACTCGCCAAAAAGGAATGTTAGCATTAATTTGAACTTCCGAATAAGCTTTTGCAATTTTTTTTAAATTATTACCTGTTCGCATTGGACAAGTAACATCAGTACCAAAATCTTGTGCCAACTTTTTGCAAACTAAATCAATAGTTGTGATTTGTCCTTGTGGAATATGTCGCAAAGCATCTTCTACTATTTCAATAGACGGATGAAGCATTTTTCCTTTTCCATAATATTTTTCCATTTTTAACGGAATGGCTACAATTGTTGATTTGTTCATTTTCTTTCTTTTTATACAGTTTTGAAGCAATCCAAGTCCCAATAATTATTTCTATCCAACTCAATGGTAAAGTGATTAATAAAATATACCAACTTGACAAACCCATATTTGCAGTTGCTATCCAAAAAATCACAAATACTGACACCCAAACAAATGTACCTGAAATAAAAACCGAATGATTATTATTTCCGAAAGTTTTAGCATATAACCAAAAAATGAAAACGACAACAGCCGAAAGCATTGTATCCCAAATTCCCCAAATGGAAAAAATCGCTAAATCCATTTCTGCAACACCATTTTTATTCGGAAAAAATGCTTTGGTTCTTTCCATGACAACAAGAAAATAGCGAAATATTTCAGACGCATTTATCCAAATACTTGTGATAAATGTAACGTAGATAAACTGTTTTAAATTAAATAGTTTTGTTTTCATTATTGAGTTAGTTTAATTATTTCTTTTGTTCGTTCTACTATGTTTTCAGGGGTATCGAAATTTGGAGTACTTCTAAAAATTGCAACTGATTTTTCAATATTTTCTATTTTATCAATTAATGCAATACTTCTATTTGAGTAATTAGCAAATCTTAATTCATTTGGGTTTATGACTCTATTGTTTATCAGAAAGTCGATTTTCTTACTACATCTACAAGGATTGTTTGGGTTTGCTAAACCGCATTTTGATTGTAAGAAATTTTTGATTTTTTTTCTTGAACGAGATAATTGTTTTCTGAAATTTTCAGGCGTTATATCCAAAATTTGACCACCTTCATAACTATTAAAATCAAGAATTTCAGCAAGAATATAAACCATTCTACTCTGCTCGTTTAAACACAATAATAATCCGTGGGTACAACTAACTTTGACTTCTTCTTCTAATAAAAGTAATTCGCCCAAATTTTCTGAATAAGTAACGGTGTTTGATATGCCACTATCAATAAAGTCAGAATATTCATCAAAACTCATTCTAAATTCTTTTGATTTCTTCCCTTTAATATCTAGTAAATAGTTGGTGGAAACTCTGTAAACCCAAGTTGTAAAGGAACTTTCACCTTTAAAAGTGCTTAAATGAGTAATGATTTTAATTAATATTTCTTGTGTTGCGTCTTGCGCATCATCAGGGAACAAAAGCATTTTTAAAGATAGATTATAAACCAAATCTTTAATTTCCAAGACGACTAATTCTAAAGCGTTTTTATCGCCTGAATTAGCATCATTTACTAATATTTCTATCTTTTTATCCATATTCTTCATTAATTAGACCGTTTTAAAGCAATGAGTGTGACAATATCTTAAAAAAATGTAAAAGCCACTAATAAAGCACACAAACAATAGTAGTTTTATGCTAAATCCAAAGTGAGTATCTTTGTGCAAACTTGGTGATGAATTGAAAGGTAAGTACCTTGAAATCTGCTTCTATTTTTATACAAATCATTAAACTAAACCCTATGTTATGAAAGAACTATTCCTATTTATTATTATACTTTTAGCCGCTAGCGTTATTTTTTCTCAGGATAAGATTCAAAAAAATCACCGGAAGACCTTGCCCAACAACAGCTAAACGCCTATAACGCTAAAGACATTGACGCATTTTTAGCACCATACGCTGAGGATATAGAAGTCTATACATTCACAAATGATAAACACAAAGGGAAAATCAGAAATGCGAAAACAATATGAGCAGCTGTTCACCATTACGCCTGATTTACATTGTGAATTAGTCAATAGAATTGTAAACGGAAATACGGCTATTGACCATAAGCGAATCACTGGCTTTTCAAAACAACAGGTTTTTGAAGCAGTGGCAATTTATAGAATAGCGGAAGGTAATTTGAAATAAAATATGACTAAATATTTAGTTTTTCAATTTGACCTTGCTTAATTTGTTCAGTGAAAAAGAAAATAAACCTAAATTCTTGGAACAGGAAAAGTCACTTTGATTTTTTTAAAGGCTTTGATGATCCGTTTTTTGGCATTACAGTAAATGTTAATTGCAGAAAGGGCTATGAAAATAGTAAAAAGGAAAAGGTGTCGTTCTTTCTTTTCTACCTGCATGCCGCCCTCAAGGCAGCAAATGAAATAAAGGAATTTAGGTATAGAATTGAAGGGGAAGAGGTCTATCTATATGAGCACGTGAATGCCTCTCCCACCATAGACCGAGGTGATGAACCGTTTGGTTTTTCGTATATGGACTATCACAAGAATTTTGAAAAATTTAGCGAAGAGGCCGAAAAAGAAATAGCGCGGGTTAAAAAAACGAGCGGGCTCGTGCCAGCTACTAACAACGAAAATGTTATACAGTTTTCAAGCCTGCCTTGGTTGCAGTTTACAAGCATCTCGCACGCACGGCATTTTAAAATCAAAGATTGTATTCCTAAAATCTCATTTGGCAAAATTTTCGAAGAAGGGGAATCATTGCTCATGCCAGTCTCAGTACATGCAAGCCATGCATTGATGGATGGCAAGCATGTGGCACAGTTTTTTGAATTATTTGAAAAGCACTTGAATGAATAGTATAATCAAAAAGATAGCCATTGAATGGAGTGTAATAAAAGCACTGGCGTTACGCCTTTTGCTAATGATGTTCCTATTCTCACTTTGTCGAATTGCATTTTTTGCTTTCAATAGCAGCTATTTCCCAGGAATGACGTTTCCTAAGTTCATGAGAATTATGTGGGGAGGTTTGCGATTTGATTTGACTGCGGTCTTATATGTCAATGCCATATTTATTATTCTAAACTTAATTCCTTTTCAGTTTAGAGCCAATGCCACTTATCAAAAGACGCTGAAATATATTTTCATAGTGACTAATAGCATCGCGCTTGCCATGAATGCCGGTGATTTTATTTACTACCGTTTTATATCCAAAAGAACAACATTTGATGTCTTTGAGACCTTTGCAAATGAGTCACAGATGGGCAGGTTGTTTTTTCAATTTATGTTGGATTATTGGTATGTACTGCTGGTATGGGTATTGCTGATTTTTGTGATGCTCTATATTTATAATAAAATCAAAATCACTAAAACAGAAAGTACAAATAATATCATTTACTTATCGTCAAATACTGTGGTACTTTTATTATCTGCCTACTTAATCATTGCTGGTATTCGAGGTGGATTTGCCCACAGCACTCGCCCAATTACCCTTAGCAATGCAGGGAAGTATGTGGAGAAGCCTGCAGAAATGTCAATCGTCTTGAATACTCCGTTTTCAATTATAAGGACTCTTAACAAAAAATTACCAGAGCGCGTGACATTTTTTAAAGCGAAACAGGAACTCAATGCTGTTTTTAACCCAGTACACTTAGGCAAACCTGGTGGAGCGATGAAAAAACAAAACGTATTTATTATTATCCTAGAAAGCTTTGGCAGAGAGTATTTTGGTGCTTTAAACCCACAATTGGAAAAAGGAAACTACAAAGGCTACACCCCTTTTTTGGATTCTTTAATTCAAGAGAGTATGGTTTTCACCAATGCCTATGCCAACGGACGAAAATCCATTGATGCGTTGCCTTCAGTTATTGCCTCCATACCTCAATTACAGTATCCATTTGTGTTGTCCCCCTTTTCAGGCAATGATATCAATAGTTTTGCCAGTCTTTTAAAAACAAAAGGATATCAAACCGCCTATTTTCATAATGCACCTAATGGTTCAATGGGCTTTGAGGCGTTTGTAAATGTAGCTGGTTTTGAGCAGTATTTTGGAAAAGACGAATATGGAAATGATGATGATTATGATGGCATGTGGGGAATTTGGGATGAGCCATTTTTTCAGTTTACGGCTGATAAAACTAACAAACTAAAGCAGCCATTTGTTAGCGTTTTGCAAACCATTTCTTCGCACCATCCTTTCAGAGTGCCAAAACAATATGAAGGAAAATTTGACAAAGGCACACTGCCTATTCATCAATGCATTGGCTATACAGATATGGCCCTGAAAAGATTTTTTGCGAAGGCAGAAAAAATGCCTTGGTTTGAGAATACCATATTTGTATTTACCGCTGACCATACGTCCCAGATTCAATTTCCTGAGTATAGAACAAGTGTTGGGCTTTATGCAGTGCCAATTATTATGTACAAACCTAACAGCAATTTAAAAGGGCAAAAAAACTATGAAGTACAGCAAACAGATATTTTACCAACCGTACTGAACTATCTAAATTTTGATGACTCCTATGTTGCCTTTGGCAATGACATGCTGAATGATAGCACCGCGCATTTTGCAGTCAATAACGTTGATGGCGTGTACCAGCTGATTAAAGGTGGTTACGCATTGCATTTTGACGGTAAAAAGTCAATTGGGCTGTATCACTATGAAAAAGACAGGCTACAGCAGCAAAATATTTTGGGCAAAGCACCCACAATTCAGTTTCCCATGGAAGAAAAAATAAAAGCCATCATCCAACAATATAATATTAGAATGTTAGATAATGAGTTGGTGGTAAAATAACATCCTAAATAATTAGCAAAAACTCCTTGCTACACTTATTTTTGTGACATGACTGAAATGATTCTAATTTTAGACTTCGGTTCGCAATATACTCAGCTCATTGCTAGGCGAGTCCGAGAGCTTGATGTTTATTGCGAAATCCATCCTTATAATAAAGTGCCAACCATTACCTCCAATATCAAAGGGGTCATTTTATCAGGCAGTCCATGTTCGGTAAAAGATGAAGGACATCCAGAGGTTGATTTGTCACTTTTAGAAGGAGTAGTGCCTGTTTTAGGGATTTGCTACGGTGCGCAATACATGGCAAACAGAAATGGTGGCACAGTAACTCCATCAAAAATTAGAGAATATGGCAGGGCACGGTTGAGTACAGTGGACACACATAATAAGTTGATGAAAGAGATGTCGCTTAACTCTCAAGTATGGATGTCACATGGAGATACCATCGCTAAAATTCCTGAGAATTATGAAATTATAGCCAGTACAGCGAGTGTCAAAGTTGCTGCTTTCAAAATTAAAGGAGAAGATACTTATGGCATTCAGTTTCACCCAGAAGTAACCCATTCGGAAGAGGGCAAAACAATATTAAGAAATTTTGTAGTACATATTTCTAAATGCGCACAGGATTGGACTTCTGACATATTTGCAGAAACCACCATCGCGTCACTTAAAAATCAGTTGGGCGATGACAAGGTGGTGTTGGGATTATCGGGTGGTGTGGATTCCTCGGTAGCGGCGGTTTTGATTCATAAAGCCATTGGGGCGAATCTACATTGTATTTTTGTGGACAACGGATTGCTTAGAAAGAATGAATTTGAGGCGGTGTTACAATCATACCAAGGCATGGGATTGAATGTAAAAGGCGTTGATGCTAAAGCTCAATTTTATACTGCTTTGGCAGGTGTAACTGATCCCGAACTGAAAAGAAAAGCCATTGGAAAGGTATTTATTGATATATTTGACCAAGAGGCGCATAAAATTCAAGGTGTAAAATGGCTAGCACAAGGAACCATTTATCCTGATATTATAGAATCAGTATCGGTAAATGGTCCATCAGTTACCATTAAGTCACACCATAACGTGGGTGGTTTGCCTGATTATATGAAGTTAAAAGTGGTAGAGCCGCTGAAAACCTTATTTAAAGACGGCGTACGATTGGTCGGAAAAACATTGGGCTTAAGTCAAGAACTTTTAGGAAGACATCCTTTTCCAGGGCCGGGTTTGGGAATCCGAATTCTGGGAGATGTAACGCCTGAGAAAGTACATATTTTGCAAGAAGTTGATCATATATTTATCAATGGACTAAAAACAAAAGGGCTGTACAATGAGGTATGGCAAGCAGGCGTTATGCTACTGCCGGTTCAATCTGTGGGCGTGATGGGCGATGAACGAACCTATGAGCAGGTAGTTGCACTAAGAGCCGTGGGAAGTGTGGACGGAATGACAGCAGATTGGAGTCATTTGCCGTATGATTTTTTAAGTGATATTTCAAATGAAATAATTAATAAAGTAAAGGGCGTAAATAGAGTGGTTTATGATATTAGTTCGAAACCACCAGCCACCATTGAGTGGGAATAAAATAATACACAAATGATTAAAAAAATATTCTTAATAGCCTTTTTGCTGCTTTTTATAGCAAAAGAAGGATTTTCACAAGGAAATACCGTTGCCGAAAGCAGGTATAAAAATGGAAAGGAACTGTTTAAAAGAAAGCAGTATAAACTAGCCATGGAAGATTTCAGGCAAGTACTGACTCGTACCGAGAACAATCCATATATGGAGCTTGCTTCGTTCTATTTTTCGCTCGCCGCTTATAATTCTGGTCAGAAAAATCCTGCCCTTGATATGCTCAAGCAAATGGCGCATAAATATCCTAAGTGGAACAATATAGGGGAGGTATATTATTGGCTTGCCAAAATAAATTTCGAAAAAGGGAATCCGCTCGATGCCGTTGAGGCAATCAACAAAATAAAAAGAGCAGGCATCAAAAAAGATGCTGATAAAATGGAGCGGTCATTTTTGATGCAAATAAACGATACAGCGGTGCTGAATCAATTGCTGACCAAGAATAGTTACGATAAGATTGTTGGAGAGGCACTGGCAAATGCCATTATCCACCAGCCTATTACCGAGCAAGATCATAGTATGTTAGAATTTTTGATTCAAGAATTTGACCTTGATAAAAAACAGTATGACCTGAATGCTATTTTTAATAATGTGAAAAAGGAAGAATACAATGTTGCTATTTTGCTTCCTTTTATGAACAATAAATACAAGTCCAGTAGTGCCAATTTAGAGAAGAGTTTGGTACTTAATTTATACTCAGGCATAAAAATGGCTGTTGCAGACCTTAAATCCAAAGGAATCAAAATAAACTTGTATGCTTTTGATACAGAGCGAGATAGCACCAAAACTAAAACCTTTGTAGCCAGTGGCGACCTAGATGGCATGGATTTAATCATTGGCCCGCTATCGCAATCAGCAAGTAAAGTAGTGTCTGATTTTTCTTATGAAAGGAAAATCAATATGGTAAACCCCCTTTCTAACAATTCCGATGTGATTGGAAAAAACCCGTTCTCTTTTCTTTTCAAACCATGTCTGGAAACGCTGGCGGAACAAGCAGCAAAATTTGCAGTTAAAAAGTTTAAAAATGATAAATTTAAAATCATTTACGGTACTTCAAAAGAGGATTCTATTTTAGCATTTAGCTATAAAAAGGCAATGGAAACAGATTCTTTTAAGGTAGTAGGCATGCACAAAGTGGCAGTAAATGATGCCAGAAAGATAATTAGTTACTTAAGCGTACCTAGAAAAAAAACTGACGCGTATGGACATTTGTTTTTTGCATCGGAAAATGAACTGTTAATGGCAAACGTAATCAATGTGTTGGAAAATAGAGCAGTCCCTTTACCGACAATTGGCTTGGAAAGTTGGCTGACTTCGAAAATGGGTATGTATACGCAGTTAGAAAGGATTGGAATCTATTTGGTAAACCCGAGTTATATTAATTTTGATAAAGATTCTGTCAAGGGTTTCAAAGAGCTTTACCATAAAAAAACGAATGCATATCCGTCCAAGTATGCATACAATGGCTATGCATTAATGCGTTTTTTCGGACAACAGTTATACAAAAACGGGGTTTACTTTCAATTAAATTTTCAAAGAGATCAAATGATTAAAGGAGAAATTTATGATGGGTATAATTATACACTTGGAAATGATAACCACCACATACCAATCGTGCAATTTGAAGAAGGAGCGCTAAAGATTGCTAATAAGTGAGGTTTTTATCTTATAACTTTCTGTTCTCTCAACTAAAAATTGGGTAACTTCGTTAACAGAACAATAAACCAATAAGCACAAAAGATGTCGAAAATAGCTGTAAAATTTCCAAATGTAGATTCTGTTAAGTTTTTTAGAACCTTGAATCAACGCGTTAATACTTATTTCAAAGAAAATAACTTAAAGAAAACAGGCAACTGGAAATTGTACCTTAAAACAATCATCATGTTCACCGTGATGTTAACGCCTTACGTTTTAATACTTACCATCCCAATGTCGCAATGGATGCAGTTTCTGCTTGCAGTTGTTATAGGTGTGGGTATGGCAGGTGTAGGAATGAATGTGATGCATGACGGAAATCACGGCTCTTTTTCCAGTAAAAAATGGGTGAATAGTATCATGGGAGGTAGTATTTATATTTTGGCTGGAAATGTCTACAACTGGCAAGTGCAGCACAATGTACTGCACCATACCTATACCAACATTCAAGGGTACGACGAGGATATTGATGCGGGAAGAGTGATTAGGTTTTCAAAAAATGCAGCATGGCAAAAAATGCATAAATACCAAAAGTATTATTCTATTTTTCTTTATGGACTTTTGACAATTAATTGGGTGATAACGACAGATTTTAAACAATCCGCTAGGTATTTGAAGCGAGGGCTATCCTACGGGAAATTTCCAAATAAAACAAAGCACTGGACAGGTTTGGCAACAGCGAAAATTATTTATGTGATTGTTTGGATTGTGATTCCGATGGTGATTATGAGTTTGGTCTGGTGGAAAATACTCATCGGATTTTTTGTGATGCACTATGTAGCAGGACTAATTTTGAGCCTTACATTCCAGTTGGCGCATGTAATGCCAGATACTGATATGCCTGTGCCTGACCAGGATGGTAATATGAAAAATACTTGGGCGGTACATCAATTGCTAACCACGGCAAATTTTGCGCCTAAAAACATCATTGTCGGGTGGTTTACTGGTGGACTGAACCGTCAGATAGAGCACCATTTATTCTCAAATATTAGCCATATTCACTATAAAAAACTGGCTAAAATAGTCAAAAAAACAGCACAAGAATTCCAATTGCCCTACCATGAGTATAAAACCACTAGAAGGGCAATCATCTCGCATTTTCAGCAATTAGCTGAACTAGGTAAGAAGCCAGTGATGGCTTAATAGTTAGAAGGTTTTTAACGCTACGCCATGGGTCTGTGTCCCCACAAACCATTCTTAAAAACATAATAACAACCTTACCAGCTTGTGAGGACACAGACGGAGAGAAAGAAAACAAAATCTATAATCTTTTGTCATTTCGACGGTAGGAGAAATCTAACACTTGCGGACATACTGTTGTGCCTATAGATTTCTCCTACGTCGAAATGACATGCGAGAAAATAATAGTAAACCATTAGATATTGTGTTTTTTATATGTAGAATGATTTAAGAAAACAAAACTCTACTCAGTCGCAATTGTTTTGCAATCGTTTATTGTTAAGTATTCAAAATGCGGATTTACTTTCAGTAGAATTTTTCTACCCAAAAGGATTCAAATTAGCCAGGGCTCTCTTGCCACCACCCATTTTGTTCATGGTTTTCATCAGTTTACGCATGTCGCTAAACTGTTTGAGCAAATTGTTAACATCTTGGACAGTTGAGCCACTTCCTTTAGCAATTCGTTTTCTGCGGCTACCATTGATGATGTCTGGATTATGACGTTCTTTTGGTGTCATCGAATGTATCATCGCTTCAATAGGCTTAAAAGAATCATCACTTACGTCAACGCCTTTGAGTGCTTTGCCCATTCCTGGTATCATACCCATCAGGTCTTTCATGCTGCCCATCTTTTTGATTTGTTGCATCTGCGAAAGAAAGTCATCAAAATTGAATTGATTTTTCTTAATCTTTTTACTAATTCTCCTTGCTTCCTCTTCATCGAAATTCTGTTGTGCTCTTTCCACCAATGAAATCACATCCCCCATCCCCAGAATACGCTTTGCCATTCTGTCTGGGTGAAAAACATCCAAGGCATCCATTTTTTCACCTGTACTGATATATTTGATAGGTTTGTTAACAACCGTTTTGATTGAAAGTGCCGCACCCCCTCGTGAATCTCCATCTAGTTTAGTTAATACGACCCCATCAAAGCTTAGCCTATCATTGAACGTTTTAGCCGTATTTACAGCATCCTGACCAGTCATCGAGTCCACCACAAAAAGTGTTTCAGACGGTTTTAGCTGTTCTTTCAGTTCAGTAATCTCCTGCATCATCTCCTCATCTATCGCAAGCCGACCAGCGGTATCCACAATGACTATTTTTTTATGGTTGGCTTTGGCGTGGGCAATCGCATTTTTGGCGATGTCCAACGGAATTTTATTATCAGGTTCTGCATAAACCTCTACCCCTATTTGCTCGCCCAATACTTTTAATTGTGTGATTGCAGCAGGCCTGTAAACATCACAGGCGGTCAACATCACACTTCTATTTTGCTTTTTTAATAAGGTTGCTAGTTTCCCACAAAAAGTGGTTTTACCCGAACCTTGCAATCCTGAAATCAAGATAACCGCCGGATCTCCTTTGATGTTTATATCCTCCTTTTTGCCACCCATCAGGGCAGTAAGTTCTTCATCAACAATCTTAGTGAGCAACTGACCAGGAGATACAGCAACGAGCACTTCTTGCCCAAGTGCTTCAGATTTTATTTTATCTGTCACCTCTTTGGCAACTTTATAATTTACATCGGCATCAATCAACGCCCTTCTGATTTCTTTTACAGTAGCGGCTACATTAATTTCGGTAATACTTCCCTGACCTTTAAGGGTTTTAAAGGCTCTTTCTAATTTGGTACTGAGATTGTCAAACATATTTGTGCAAATTATATTTGTGCAAAAATAATGAATTAATTTATTTTTAACTTAAGCTCTGTCTAGAAATAAGTGAGACAGATTATTTTACCACCATTGAATCATTTTATATTTACCGTTCTTTCACCATTAAGGAATTAAGTCTAGCATAATTCTAATTTTCTGCATCCTATTCTTAATGTCTTCAGGGTTAGTGTTTTAAAGCAATTCTTAAATTTTGGCAAGTAAGAAAAGAACATTATAAATTATTTTAGTAATTTCGGCATCAGTGTGCGCGTTAATTGTACATATTTTCAATTATTACCATTCAAAAGGACTCGTCTACAAATGAAAAATATAGATTTTAAAACTCAAATATTACCGCACCTGGTTGCCATCGTTGTATTTCTATTGATTGTTTTTGTGTATTTTAATCCACTTTTTATGGATAATAAAACCGTCAAGCAAAATGACATTCTGCAATGGAAAGGCGGTGCACATGAACTATTAGAGTACCGTGAAAAAACTGGTGAGGAAGGGCTTTGGACAGATGCTATGTTTGGTGGCATGCCTGGATATTTAGTGAGCACCGTATTCAAAGGAGATTTGGTACAGTATATTAAAAAATGCACATCACTCGGTTTGCCAAGACCCGCAAGTCAGAGTTTCATCGCCATGCTTTGCTTTTATGTATTGCTACTTGTCTTTGGGGTCAGGCCGTATTTGGCAATTGTGGGGGCAATAGCATTCGGACTGAATTCCTTCAATATAATCAATATGGAAGCAGGGCATAATACCAAAGGCTGGGCGATAGCCTATATGTCGCTGGTGATTGCAGGGGTTCATTTGACTTTGAAAAAAGGAAAGTTGCTCACTGGATTCACGTTGACCGCAGTGGCACTGGCACTTAATTTCAGGGTAAATCATCCGCAGATTACCTACTACCTACTCTTTATTTTATTGATTTATGGTTTGGCAATACTGATTGACGCTGTTAAAGAAAAGCAGCTAGTAGAACTTTCTAAACGAGGTGCAATATTAATTTTAGCAGCAGGACTGGCGATTGGCACAAATTTCGGGAGATACTGGACCGTGATGGAGTATAGTGCGTATTCGCAAAGAGGGAAATCAGAATTGAAGTCAACTGGTGAACATGCTTCTGATGGATTAGATAGAAACTATGCTTTTGACTGGAGCAATGGCATGATGGAAACCATGACTTTATTGATTCCCAATTATTACGGTGGGGCTTCCAATCAATCACTTGACAAAAAATCAAATTTAGGAAAAGCACTTAAAAAACAAGGCGCTGCTCCGCAACAAATAAAACAGCAACTTAAAAGTGTTCCTACTTACTGGGGACCTATGCCATTCACTAGTGGTGCCATTTATGCCGGTGCATTGGTCTGTTTTCTTTTTGTATTGGGGCTTTTCTTGGTAGAAAAAAAATATCGCTATTGGCTATTGGCAGCCACCATACTTTCCATCATGCTGTCGTGGGGTAAAAACTTCGAGACCTTCAATTATTTAATGTTCGATTACTTCCCAATGTACAATAAATTCAGGGCAGTATCCATGACCATCGTTATAGCACTAGTCACTATGCCATTATTAGGGTTTATGGCGCTGGAAAAAGTTTTTCAAATGGGTTTTTCCAAAACATTGCAAAAACAAATATTGATAGCCTTCGGAGTCACCGGTGGAATGGCATTACTAACAATCGCGCTGGCTGGTATGGGAAGTTTTACAGGGGCAGTAGATGCACAATTGACAAGCTATCCCGCATGGTTTTTGGATGCTTTGAAAGCTGACCGAGAGTCAATGATGCGTTCAGATGCCTTTCGTTCGCTGGCATTTATATTACTTGGCGTACTTGCCATTTATTTTTACCTGAAAGAAAAAATCAGCCAACCTATTGCCATCGCAATAATCGGTGTGCTGGTATTGGTTGATTTATGGGTGGTAGATAAGCGGTATTTGAATGATGAAAACTATGCAAAAAATCCAGAAGGTGATTTTTTCGCGCCGAATGCTGCCGATAATTTCATAAAACAAGACAAGGCGCTGAGTTATCGGGTATTTAACCTGCAAAACCCATGGAACGAAGCTAGAACATCATACCATCATAAGTCTGTCGGTGGTTATCATGCCGCCAAAATAAGGAGGTACCAAGATTTGATTAGTGCAGGATTGACTACCCAAACCAATACATTGGTCAAGAACCTACAAGCTGGGAAAGCTGATTTTACTCAAGCCGGTTTGTTAAATATGCTAAACACAAAATATATAACCTTTTCTCCGGAAGCAGCTGGTGTTATCAAAAATCCAAATGCACTGGGTAATGCTTGGTTTGTAGGGAAAGTAAAATTGGTCAACAGCCCTGACGAAGAGCTTGAAAATGTAGAAACTATTAATACGAGTACAACGGCAGTGGTGGATGTTTCTAAATTCAAAGTAGCCCAACAGTATGGCACGAGCGGAGCAGTCAAATTACTAGATTATAAACCAAATTTTCTAAAGTACGAATCAAACAATACTGAAAAAGGCATGGCCGTATTCTCTGAAATATATTACCCCGTAGGATGGACCGCAACTATTGACGGTAAAAAAGCAAATATCTTAAGAGCAAATTATGTATTGCGTGCCCTAGAAATTCCTGCAGGAAAACATACGATTGAATTTATGTTTGCCCCAAAATCATATGAGATGGGCAATTCAATCATGCTCGCTTCTTCGGTGATTTTATATTTGGTATTAATTGCTAGTTTGGTGGTTGGGTTTATTAGGAAGAAAGAATAGATGGAGTCTTATTAACCTCAGTTCGATTAATAATCATTCAAATTATAGATGAACCGTCATTACGGAATTTTTCTTCCTATTTTTTCTTTTTAGGAAGAAAAATATCCGTAATCTCCTTTAGATACCAGATAAATTAAGCTTATAAAAATGTAAAGCTGAATTTTCTGGTATGACGAGTGTTTTTATAATTGAACCCAGGTTATTATTTTATTTATCTACAACCCGCCCCACCGGATACAACTGATACGTCCATTCAAAATGTTTGGAATTTTTATACACAAAATCTAATTGTGCTTGTGCACTTTTGGCAAACGTCTCATCACCTTTTCTTTTGTCGGCTAGCTTCTTGGCGAGTACCTCATCATTTTTCAATATTTCAGCGGCAAGGTCTTCAAAAACATAGGCAGAAAAAAATTCTTTTTGCATCAATATTCCGTCAAAAAAATTCCACGCAAACCATGAGTCGGGCGCTTCAGGTTCTAACGTTTCTATGATGTATCTATTTTTGGCTTGATTCGTTTTGAGAATAAAATCTCCTGCTCGGTATTGCTGTTGTCTATTATTTTTTTTAACCGTCACATCATAATGCATATAATGTCCTTCGTAAGCATTTTCGGTCGTCTTATAATCTTGAATGGAGTACATCTCCACTTCCATCATCTCATCAGCGGTTAATTGCTCCACAACTACACCATTCCACTGCATCCGTTCTATAATTTTGTGATATGCTTGCGGAATAATATAAGCCGTTGGCTTTTTGATGCTTAACGATGATTTGTAATGGGTATAAAAAGGAATTTTCTTTTCAAAGGGAGCATTCCTATCATAGTACAATCGGTCCAAGCCACTCACTTCGCTAGGTTTGTATTCTGCTTCATATCCTTTGAAATTGATGGAGTCCACCTTGTCATTGTCCATTTCCCATTGTATGTCAAACGCCTCTTTTTCCTTTGACAATTGAATGGCTTTGGCCTTAGCTTCTTTTAACTGTGTGCCATTATTTGATAAAAATTCAAGCATGCTTTCCATAAAAGCATAGGTGCTTTTCACTCTATCCTCATACGGTTTCAACATATGCGTTTCAGGCATGAATGAAATGGTGTGGTTCAACGCAGCATAGCCTGAAGAGTAACGGGTCAAATCAAGGAATGCTGCAATGCCTTTGTCAGGAGTAGTCTGTGCATACACATATGGACACATTTCCCAATTTTTAACCTTCATTTTTCTGTAAAGTTCAGGAAGTAATTGCTCACTAAGAAACCCTGAAAGCGGGGTGGCTAGTTTGTCTTTCTGTGTAGGAATTAGCGTTATGGTGTATTGATAATCGGCACCATTAGAGGTATGATTGTCAATGAATATATCTGGATTCCATTGCGTAAAAAGCTGGTTGAAGCTCGCTGCATTTTTGCTGTCACATTTGATAAAATCACGGTTGAGATCAAGGTTTTGCGCATTTCCTCTAAAGCCATACTGCTCGGGTCCCTCTTGATTGACCCTACTGGTGCCTGAGCGATTTAATGCGCCACCAATATTATAAACTGGAATGATGACTACGACAGTTTTGCTCAAAAAGTCTTTTGAACTAGGCTTTGTTACCAAGTCACGTACCAACATCATGGAGGCATCCACACCGCAGGGTTCACCTGGATGAATGGCATTGTTGATTAACAAGACGGTCTTATGCTTTCTGTCAATTTCGGAAGCAACTTTTATGCCTTTGTCACTCACCACAACCACATGTAATGGCTTGCCAATATCAGTCATGCCAAATTCAGACACGGTAATTTCAGAGAACCTGTCTGCTAAATTTTTGTAGTAAGTAATGACCTCATCGTATGATGCTGAGTAGTTTGTGTTTTTTTCGAATGGCGTTGTCATATCAGGTGTAATTATAAATTGTTGTGATTGGCAGGAAAAACTCACCAGTATTGTCAATAAAAGGAGATGGCAAGCTTTTGTTTTTTGAAGCATTAGTTTGGATTAATTATTATCAATTTTGGCAAAAAAAATACTTTCCTGTAAATATCCCCCACTGGTCGTACGTGAAGCTTTTTCAGCAATCCTACGACCTATCATATCAAGGGCATCCTACCCATTTTGCAAAGTAGTATAAATAATCACTAGATACCAGATTAAATCTGTTAAATCGAATAGCTTGTAGCTCCTAAACCACATTAGAAATGCTTGGTCAGGCATCCTCGTTATTGCTAGCTTAAACGAGGACGATGGGAGCAGAGAATACTAATCCACAACAACCAAGCCTAACCCATAACAACTCCCTCAATAGTTCAAGTCTTTAGCGTAGCGATGACTTGGACTATGCTATAAAAGAAAGGCT
>CAYRIF010000029.1:0-9529 GCA_964424205.1 uncultured Roseivirgaceae bacterium
GAATGTCTTTTACATCAAAGCCTGCTAAGTACATAGCATATGCCATTTCTCTATCACTATTAATTCCTTTTTCCCTGATGATTGCTGCTTTAATTCCCGATTTTTCTTTTCGTTTGGGGTTTAGCTCATATTGAGAAAATTTTCCAGTAAAATGTTTTGAAAAGTTAAATTTTAACGGTTGGTTTTTATAATTTTCAAATCGCTTATTGGCATGTGCTTCTTCGCTTTGCTGTTTGTCGAGTAGGTGAGAGGTTTGCATCCAAACATCTCTCAGGTGGTCGATGTCAAATACTAAATTTCCAGTGTGATGCTTTAGTTTTAGTGCCCTTTCCGCAATGGGATTGCCTAGTATTTTGAACTTGACATTGGCAGTATTTAAGACATTCTCTACAGTTTCAAGTTGCGGAGTTTGTAGGATGATGCCAGGATTTTCGCTGAATAGAATCTTCACTAAATCAGTCTCTTCAAAATCACTAATGTCAATGGTCAGTCCACCGGCGATATTGGCAAAAGTCATTTCGAGCAAGGCAGTAATCATACCTCCAGCAGAAATATCGTGCCCAGCAGAAACCAGGTTTTTGTTAATTAATTTCTGAACTGTATTGAATGCTGCAGCAAAATATTTGGCATCTGTAATTGTCGGAGCGCTTTCTCCTAATTTGTTGACTATTTGCGAAAAACTACTTCCCCCAAGTTTGTAATTATCATTTGATAAGTCAATGTAAATCAAATGGTTATACAGTGAATTATGAATTATTGGTTCAATAATTTTGTTCACATCACTGACACCACCGTAGGCAGAAATAATGACAGTCCCTGGCGCATAAACGGTATCTCCATCAGGGTATTTTTGCACCATGGAAAGGGAATCTTTTCCTGTAGGAATATTAATTCCGAGTTCGCAAGCAAAGTCACTTACCGCTTTTACCGCTTCATAAAGACGTGCATTTTCCCCCTCGTTTTTTGCAGGCCACATCCAGTTAGCACTGAGCGAAACATTCTTCAAACCACCTTCAATCGGCGCCCAAATGATATTGGTCAACGCCTCAGCAATGGATAGTCTTGAGCCGGCCTTGGGATCTATCAAAGCACTCACTGGCGCATGTCCAATGGCAGTGGCAATTCCTTTATTGCTTGAGAAATCTATCGCCGCTACACCGAGGTTATTAAGTGGCAGCTGCAACGCGCCAGCGGTCTGTTGCTTGGCTACTTTTCCTGTTACACAACGATCCACTTTATTGGTGAGCCAGTCTTTGCAAGCAACGGCCTCTAGTTGGAGTACTTGTTTCAGATGGCTAAGAATTTTTTCTTGGTCATAATTTACCGCATCAAATGAAGGCTTAATAGTTTTATCAGTAAGCACCGTCTTTGGTGGTTTCCCAAACATATGCTCCAACTTCCAGTCGATTGGATTTTGACCGGTTTCACTATCCACGAATTTAAAATATAAGTCGTTGGTGGTTTCTCCTACTACGTAAAAAGGCGCTCTTTCTCTTTCCGAAATTCGTTTTAACAAATCAATATCCTCTTTTTTAATCACCAAGCCCATTCGCTCCTGTGATTCGTTACCAACGATTTCTTTGGCAGATAGGGTAGGATCACCGATTGGCAACTTCCGTACATCAATGGTGCCACCTGTTTCCTCCACTAGTTCCGAAAGACAATTGAGATGTCCGCCTGCTCCATGATCATGGATAGATACTAATGGGTTTTTACCCATTTCCGAAAGGGCACGAATAACATTCGCCACTCTTTTTTGCATCTCCGGGTTAGAGCGTTGCACGGCATTTAGTTCTATGCTGTTGTTGAACTCACCTGTCGCTACGGATGATACTGCACTGCCACCCATGCCTATTCTGTAATTGTCGCCACCCATGACTACAATTTGGTTGCCTTTTTCAGGTACTTGTTTTTTGCTGTTCTCTAATTTTCCATAACCAATACCTCCTGCGAGCATGATTACTTTATCGTAACCATATTTTTTGTCATTTTCGAAATGTTCAAATGTCAATAAACTTCCATTGATAAGTGGCTGTCCAAATTTATTCCCAAAATCGCTGGCACCATTTGAGGCTTTGATGAGAATTTCAATAGGCGTTTGATAAAGCCAATTTCTAGGCTTCGTTGCTTTTTCCCAATTTCTTTCCCCATAACATCCTGTCTGTGAACTATTTAGCCGTGAATAGGATGTCATGTAAACGGCAGAACCTGCTAATGGCACACTGCCAGTTCCGCCAGCCATACGATCTCTAATTTCTCCACCAGAACCAGTTGCAGCTCCATTAAATGGTTCAACAGTGGTCGGAAAATTATGTGTTTCTGCTTTGATAGAGATTACCGAGTCGAAATCTGATATTTCAAAAAAGTCTGCTTTGTCTTGGGTTTTTGGCGCAAATTGTTCTGATTTGAAACCTTTAATAAAAGCGACATTGTCTTTGTATGCTGATACTAAGTTGTCTGGCGTGACGGCAGCTGTTTTCCTAATCATCTGAAATAAACTATCACTTTTACTTTCTCCGTCGATGATGAATTCTCCATTGAAAATTTTATGTCGGCAATGCTCCGAATTAACCTGAGAAAAGCCAAAAACCTCACTGTCAGTTAGTTTTCTACCTATTTTTTTACTCACCCCATTCAGATAGGCTACTTCATCATCGTTGAGTGCTAGTCCTTCCTGCTGATTATAAGCAGCGATGTCATCAATGTGCAGGATTGGTTCAGGTTGCTTTTCGATGGTGAAAATAGTTTGATCAATGCCTTTGTAAGTTGCTTGGAGCATCGGATCAAATGAAGTGTCCTTATCCTTTACTTCGAAAAACTCTTCGATTCTTTCAATGCCTTCGATGCCCATATTTTGGGTGATTTCTACCGCATTGGTACTCCACGGTGTAATCATTTCTTTGCGTGGACCAATGAAATTAGCGGTTAGGTTTTCTTGAGATATACTTTCGGCATTGCCAAAAAGCCAGCAGAGTTTCTCAATATTAGTGGATGTGATTTGCTTGTTTGTGCCTACAACAAATATTTTAGTTTGAGCACCTTTGAAGAATTGAATCATGTGTACTTAGGGTAGGAAATGTAAAAAGTTATTTCAGATTAATTTTACTCCGCAAATGTAAGAAAGTTGTGGGAAATATTAACAGATAAACTAACAGGTTTTCTTCGTACACTGAAGCTTTTGCGTAGGAGTAAAAACCAGTTAGGTTTCATTAATCAAATTCAAAATATGACAAGCAGCAATGCCAGCAGTTTCAGTTCTCAGTCGGTTTTTTCCTAGGCTGATAGGAGTGAAGCCCTTTTCTTTAGCTAGCGTTATTTCTTTTTCGGAAAAATCACCTTCTGGCCCTATGAGTACTAAGTATTGGTAATTTGATTTCGCAGTATCTTTGAGATGTTGCGGAATGCGATGATCCACGTAGGCAATAAATTTTTGGGTATTTCCAAAATCTTGTTTTATAAATTTTTCAAAATCGTCAAGGGCATTGATTTTTGGCAAGCGGTATTTTAGGGATTGCTTCATGGCGCTGATTGCCTTTCTTTTGATTCTTTCTAGCTTCATAAAACGCTTTTCGGATTGCTGACAAAGGATAAAGGAGACTTCATCAATGCCGATTTCTACTGCCTTTTCAATAAACCACTCGATACGGTCAAGGCTTTTGGTAGGGGCAATGGCAATATGTATGTGGTGGTTTTCTGTCTCTTTTTTTTCTTCGCTGATTATCTCAAAAGTACACTTGCGAATGTCTGCTTTTGTGATTTTAGCGGTAAATAGCTTTCCTTTACCATCGGTCACTTGAATTTTATCATTTTCTTTTTGTCGCAATGATTTGACACAATGTCTTGATTCATCAGGGTCAAGGAAGTGACTTCCGTTGTTTATATTTGGTTGGTAGAATAGGTGCATTTGAAAGCGTATTATAAGTAGTTGCCCAATTATTTAACCGCAAAGTTCGCTAATATTTTTCCTAGTGAGCTTTGCAAACTTCATTGCGTTCTTCTGACTGGGAAAATCTCGTTACGTTGAGCAAATTTAGTAGAAATAATCAGTTATTGCTATCTAGCTTAAAAATAATAGGAATTACCATCCAAACTTTTACTTTTCTTCCTCTTTGCTTTCCGGCAACCCATTTAGGCGCATTTTCTAATACTTTTATCGCTTCCTTATCGCAGCCGTGACCAATTCCTTTGAGTATGGTAACATCCGAGAGCTTACCGTTTTTATCCACCATAAATTTCGCAAAGACTTTTCCTTCAATGCCATTTTCTTTTGCCTCTTTCGGATAGTGTAGGTTTTCTCCAATGTATTTGTAGAATGCATTATATCCTCCAACAGGCATTGGTTGCTCATCTGCTATTGTATGAATTGTATCTTCCTTTTTTGAGTATGCAGCTGTTTTCTTTGGTGTAGGCGTATTAACAATCGCAAACTCGGCTTTGAAACTCATTATTAGTAATAGTAAGATGGCGAGTGGCAGACTCATCATTAATTTGATAAGCGGCGTTTTTTTAGCAGCCTGTTTGAGCATTTTAATTCTTAGCAGCGTTTGTGATTGGTTGAAGTAACTGCCAATGGATAAATCAACATAGTTGAAAAGCTGGCGAACAATGAGTGAAGGATAATTTTGGCTGTGTGAATTTCGGGAGACTGCTGCATCTGCAATAAATTCGTGATTGGTGCTAACGGCACGTTTGTAGAATTTTATGATAGGGTTAAACCAAAAAATGATTCCTAACACCTCAAAGAATAGCACGTCCCAGCTGTGTTTTTGGTGGATATGAACCAACTCATGATTTAATATCTGCTCTTTTTCCACTTCATTAAATACAAGAGAATCATCCCAAAATAAGTAGTTCATAAAAGAAAATGTAGGAAGTGTGCCATTGGTGTTGATGAGTAATGCTCCTTTGTAATATTTTGTAGCGTTACGATTCTGTCTAATAATACGTCTGATTTTAAAGAGCTGAACAAAAAGGCGGCTCAAAAAGAATGGTATACCCAAGGCATAGATTGCTCCAATTATTGATAACCAACCAAGTGAGTATTGCTGTGTGGCTTCTGTTGTAATACTTACTTCTTGTAAGGTGATATAATTCAGCGCATTTGTCAGGACACTTGATTCGGTAAAACTAAATTCTATCAAAGGAATGATGATAGATAGTATGGCAGCAGTCAATAAATAGAATCTGTTAAACTGAAACGATCTTTCTTTTCGAAGTCCCACATGATAATACAAGTAAAATGCACTAAAGCATATGGTAGATTGCAGGATAAAATTAAGTAGGCTATTCATCAGTATTTTGATTAGGATTAGCATCTATGTGCTTAAGTAATTCCTCTATCTCATTGATACTTAAGTCATTAGATTTAGCAAAAAAGGAGACTAAATTGTTAAACGACCCACCAAAATAATTTCCAACAAAGTTTTTCAGGTAAAAGGTTTTGTACTTATCTTTTTCAATAATAGGAAAATACTCATGCGTTTTTCCATAGGCTATGTGACCGACAAATCCTTTCTTTTCCAAAATTCTGATGATGGTGGAAACCGTATTGTAGGCGGGTTTTGGCACTATCATTTCAGCCAATAAGTCTTTAATAAATCCTTTCTTTAATTTCCAAAGGATTTGCATGACTTGTTCTTCTGCTTTTGTGAGTTCTTTCATAGTAAATTATACGACATCTAAAGTAGGTGAAGCCAATATGGGTTTGAATAGGAATTATACCTTCTTTAATCATTTTATCAAAGAAGGTATTTTGTTTTATAATCTAAAGATAATCGGTAGGGTCATCCATACCCTCACCGCTTTCCCTTTTTCCTTGCCAGGAATCCATGATGGGCTGTTCTTAATGACATTAAGTGCTGCTTCATCACAGCCATTTCCGATTCCTTTTAATATTTTAATATGGGCTAATTTACCTGACGCTAATACCATAAATTGGATAAAAACTTTCCCTTGAATACTGTCCTTTTTAGCTTGTTCAGGGTATTTTAGGTTTTCTCCAATGAATTTGTAAAATGCACTCATCCCACCTTTTGGAGTGGGTTGTTCTTCAACAATGGTAAATGCCTCTTCTTTTTTATGTTCTTGTGCGAACGATGTAGGTGCGAGTAGTAGAATTAATACAACTGCTAAAATTGATGTGAGTAATGTTTTATTAATTTTCATAACGTTTTGTTTGGTGTGTTACAAACATACAACGATATTTTTAGTTATACAACTAATAAGTTAGTTAAATAATATTTATTATTTTAAACTTCTGACAATCAAAGGGTTACATTATTCCATGACTCGTTTAGAAAATGAAGTTCATGAGATCAACTTTCATTTAGAACTATTTCTTATTTCTTTTGATCCTCCGCTTCTTTAGCCCTTTCCATTGCAATTTCGGCTAATCTTCTTGCTTCCATTGCAGAAAATCGGGATATTTCCTTTTCTTTTTCCATCCCTTTTCTATAAGTATTAGCAACAGTACTTAAACTATCAAGCTGTTTTTGTAGTGCTATATTTTCAGCTTCTAGCTGTGCGATTTTAGAGGAGTTGCAGCAGGTTGTACCAAATGCGACACATGCGAATAGAGAAATTAATAATATTTTTTTTGATATGTTCATAACTAAATTTTAAAGTATTTTATTTTTTTCTATTTCTTTTTTTCTTAGGGGGATCATTTAGGTGAAATACGATAGGCAGGGTCATCCAAACCTCAACAGGCTCTCCTTTCAGCAAAGCAGGACTCCACCTTGGAGAATTTTTAACAACATTTATGGCTACTTCATCACAGCCATAACCAATTCCTTTTATGGCAGTTACATTTTCAATTTCACCAGTTTTACTTACCATAAACTTAAGAAATACCTTTCCTTGAATATTTGCTCTTTTGGCTGAATCAGGATAAATCATAGCACTACCTATATATTTATAGAGCCCTCCAAATCCACCCTGCGGTCTTGGTTGAACATCTGCCACTAGATTTTTTGTAGATGATTCCTTGCCCTCTTGTGAGTAAGCAGAATTCCAAACAAATAATGATAGTATGATGATTAGTATTGCTTTCATGTTATTGATTTTCCTAATCAGTCCAAATACCCTTAGTTTTTTTGTTTGCTTTAGGCAAGTTAAAGACAATAGGGATGGTCATCCATACTTTTACGGGTTTGCCTTTCTGCCTTCCTGCTATCCATCTCGGTGATTTTTTTATAGTATTTAGTGCCTCTTGATCACAGCCCGCCCCAATTCCTTTTAATAGTTGGACATTGGAGATTTCCCCATCCTTTCCAACCATAAACTTTACAAAAACTTTACCTTGAATTCCTTTTTTCTTTGCTTGTTTTGGGTATTTCATATTCTCTGACATATACTTGTAAAATCCCGCCAAGCCTCCTGTGAACGTGGGCATATCTTCGACTATTGCAAACGGCCCATCTGCACCTATTTCTTCAGGGTAAACTATTTTTTCTATAGGTTCATCCTGTTCTTGAGCAATTGAAGTAAACGAAATCAATGAAACAAAAAGTGTAAGTATAAATTTACTAAGCAGGTTCATAATGTTGATATTTTGATGTTAAAATGGCATTAAACATCAAATATATGGATAATAAGCCATTTAATTTATTTGAAGTACCTTTTTAGGATGTTTTAAAGAGGTTGATTTTTTATAGGATTAGTGTATTATTCATAGTGACTTCGTTTTTCACTCCTGCATAAAAGCAAAACTAACAATATTAGCACCCATTTGTAAGGCTTTTTGTCTTATCTCTTCGGGATCGTCGTAAATGGATTGGTCTTCCCAACCATTACCCAAATCACACTCGTAGGAGTAGAAGCAAACGAGTTTCCCCTTGTATATTAAGCCAAATCCTTGTGGTGGTTTACCATCATGTTCATGGACTTTTGGGAGTCCGTTGGGAAATTTATATTTCTGATGATAGATGGGATGGTCAAAAGGCAACTCTACAAATTCGAGTTCGGGAAATACTTTTTTCATTTCTAACCTGATGAATTGATCAAGTCCGTAATTGTCGTCAATGTGTAGGAAGCCACCTGCTTCAAGGTATTTTCGTAAGTTCTGAGCGTCGTCAGCCGAGAAAACGACATTGCCATGTCCTGTCATATATACATACGGATATAAAAATAACTCAGGACTACCGACAGGCACAGCATCATCATTAGTGTTGATGCTTGTTTTTATATTTTGATTACAAAATGTAGCGAGGTTGGGCAATGCCGTTTTATTGGCATACCAATCACCCCCGCCATCGTATTTTAGCTTGGCTATTTTTAGGGTTTGGTTTTGGGCGTGGAGGCTATTGATCACAGTCAATAGTGTTAGAATTAAAATGAGGTGATTTTTCAACATTTATATAGTCATTTTCTTGGTTTACCTTGTCTATTATCCCAAAATGATAGAATTTTAATCCTATCCCTATTAATCTCATAAAAGATTAAATATACTTTCATTACCACACCCTTGTTTTCTTGTTTGAAGTGAAGCGTCCTATAAACTTACTTTGTGAAAGCGTGTTTAGGAGGTCGTCAATTTTCATCACTAATTTTAGGCTAAAATTGGTATTACCATTTCTAGCATTGAAGTAGTCAAGAATATTTTTTAATTCTAAATTTGCTCTTGAAGACCAAACTATTTCTTTTTCAGCCATTTTCTTATTTCAGAGAGCGCTTCAGAATTTTCTTTAAAATCCCCGTTTGCAATTTCATTTCTGCTTTGAATAATAGACTCATTTTGAACATTATTAAGCGCATATAACTCTTGCTCGGAACTGCCAAAAATTGTTTGAAGTGCTCTTATGAAATTTAAGTCCTTAGATTCTTTTATTCTAGAGATAAGATTGTTTTTAATTTGAACTGTAGTATTCATAGTATAGTGTATGCGTTGCCAACTCAAATTTACGATAATTATAGTTTTTTATTGCTCAAATAAACTGTTTAATAAATTTTGTTGGAGTAATAAAAGTAATCATATAATCAAAAAAATATTGAGATTATCATATTTAGTTTCACTAAAAGAAGTTAAAAATGTAATTTTGCATTTGTAGTTAACGTTGGAGAATATCAAGCAAAGCAGCAATATGATTAGTGATTTCTTTTATTTCATGAAGTATGTAAATCCTACTTGGTATTTTAATCTAAAACCAAAAGTGGGGGATACGCCTTATTTTGTTGACTATAGGAAGTTAGGTCATTATCACAGACCGCTAGTCGATTTTGACAAGACATTTTCTAGCGAAGACGTGAGTTTGGTAGATGCTTCTTTTATAGCATGGCATCGTGGTATTATAGAAAAGGATACGAAGCAAGCACTTGATTTTCAATCGCTTGAGAACAAACCAACCTTGCTAGATAATTATAATTTTATCAAAAAATATTATAATCCAGTTTGGACATTGTATATACTCCTGGTGAGGTTAGTCACTTTCAAAAATCCCTTCAAGGAAATTCCAGCTTATGTAAAATCATTAAAAACCAATCGGGTTTACTTGTCACAGCCCTTTCATCCGCATGACGATTATAGGAAGTT
>CAYRIF010000029.1:9629-19550 GCA_964424205.1 uncultured Roseivirgaceae bacterium
TACTTGAATGGATTTAAAAGTATCTCCAGCCCAACAGCCAGAAGAATTCACCTGAAAGTACCAAGTGGCGGGCTGCGACAGATGGGTAGCTGGGATGGTTTTCGTCCGAAGAAATTATTAGACCCACGACCGATCCCTAGTGTGGTTTATTTATTTAGAAAGTACTTTGGAAAACAGGCAACAATTTTGTCATTGATGACCACCGTACCGCCTTCAATTATGCCATACAAATTTAAGAAAAGTAAGCCTATGTTGATGCTCGGATTTGTGGTGAGTCTTTTCTTTTTTCCAGTAGTACTACTGCAGGTGAACAAGTCATGGAAATTAGCCTCTAAAATGATTGAGGCAGGTGATAGAATTGAAAAGTTAGATTGAATAATCCACAAAAAATATTGCAAGTAATTGATAGGCTTGATGCCGGTGGAGCAGAAAGAGTGATGGTTGATCTTTCTAATATACTACATGCACACGGACATGAAGTAACAACTTTGGCAATTTTGTCCCATGGTGCTTTGGAAGGTGCTTTAAATCCAGATATTCTAAAAACTGATTTAAATAGAAAATATAAATTTGATTTTTTTAAATTACTAAAAGTCAGTAGGTTATGTAAAAAAAATGAAGTGATACATGTTCACATGAGGCATAATCTTAAATATATTTATTTAGCCAAGAAGCTCTTCCCATTTAAGGCTAAAATTGTATTTCATGATCACTTTGGTAAAATTAATATTGACAAGTCGGTGGATGGGATGTTGAAAAAAGCATTGCAAAAATCAACTTATATAGGCGTTAGTAAACAATTATGTGATTGGGCAATTAATGAAGTCAAATTATGGGAAGAACAGGTTTTCTACTCGCCAAATGTTGTTATTAAACAAGCGATAGAAAGGAAGAATTCTGGGAATAATTCCTTACTAAAATTAGTGCTAGTTTCTAATTTTAGAAGGGAGAAAAACATAGAATTTGCAGTGGAATTGCTAAAAAAAATAGCGCTTCATAAATCGGTGAATTTAGATATTTATGGTACCGTGGTGGATGAGGGGTATTTTCAAGAAATAAAGAAAAAGGTACTGGGTTTTGGATTGGAAGATAGCGTAAAATTTATCCACGATTGCACTGCCATACAGCCTGTGTTAAAGCAATATGATTTAGCATTGCACACGGCAAAATCTGAAACAGGGCCACTCGTGTTGATTGAATATATTGCACAAGGATTACCATTTTTAACTTATACTACTGGAGCGGTAGTAGCGCAGATGGGAGAGGAGATACCCGACTTTGTTATGAATGATTTTGGGGTAGAGAATTGGTCAAAACGGATTGATTTAATAATAAACCGTTCCTATTCCACTAAATTACAGCAAATATTTGAGGCATATTACTCTGAAGAAAATTATTACAAGCAATGCATGGAGATATACAGGAAAAGCCTGACTTACTAATTGTTTCGGATACTGCGATGTGGCAAACTACCAATGGGAATATTGCTTTCGAACCTGTGGTGCGTGAAATAGAGAATTTTTATCCACTTTTTAATAAAATTACATGGATAGGGTTCAGATATCCCGAAGCTATGATAAGTGATAATGCCATCGCCTTGAAGAAAGCGAAGGTTGATTTTATCTTTTTGGAGCATATTGGTGGAGGGGGAATTGTCAATCGATTGAAAATGTTGTTGCAATTACCCATTCACTTTTTTACCATACTAAAACATATTAAAAAGAATGGAGTGATTCATGCGAGAGGGCCATCGCTGCCTGCCTACTTTACTTTATGGATTGCTAAATTTTTTAAAAAACGGAGGTATTGGTATAAATATGCTGGAAACTGGGAATTAGATACGGCGCCCGCATCATATATACGACAAAGAAACTTCTTAAAAAAAATGCCGCATGTGATAGGTACTATCAATGGACATTGGCAAGGACAGCAATCACATTTGCTGACATTTGAAAATCCTTGTTTCACAAAAAGTGAACTTGAAATTGCAAAAACTCTTGCGGACAAAAAGGATTTTGAGGAAAGATTGAATCTGTTATTTGTTGGACGACTTGAAAAAATGAAGGGTTTTGATCGGCTTATGAAAGCACTAAGTGAGTTTGACAAGGAAGATGGAGTAGGGACTGTTTATTTTGTTGGCGGAGGAGAGGAAACCGAAAAGTATAAAGAGCTTGCAGCTGAAACACTGAAAGTCGACTATGAATTTACAGGGGCTTTGAAAAGGGAGGCGCTGAATGAATTATACAAAAAATCACATATTTTCTGCTTGCCATCCCTGTCAGAGGGTTTTCCAAAGGTGCTAGCAGAATCGGCTGCCTTTGGTTGTGTGCCTATAGTTTCTGATATTTCTTGTATAGGTCAGTATATTATCCATGAAGAAAACGGTTTTTTGCTAAAGGAAATTTCTTCAGAGGAAATAATATGGAGCATTCGTCAGTTATTAATGGACAGAGTCAAGGCAAAGTCATATTCAGTAGCAGTGAATATATTAGCGGATAGCTTCACCTACGAACATTATACAGAAAGAATCCAAAATAATATATTAAAAGTATAATATCCGCTAACTTTGATGCTTATATTTTAAGATGCAAGAAAAACCATTTAGGGTAACGATATTATTGGCTTTGCATGCGGTGCTGGGGTTTTTATGCACGCTATCTCCGATGTTTGGTACGGCGTGGGGTGTTATATTTATGCTTGGCGCATTATATGTTGTTATCAAAAATTACAATGAAAATAATGAAGCAGCATATTTAGCCGCATATTGGATGGCGCTTGAAATTGTGATGCGTATGACACACACGCACTTGCCTTATGAGTCTGGTAAGTATGGGGTTATTCTTATTTTGTTGGCAGGGTTGTGGGTAGAAGAAAAACCATTCTATTTTCCGAGACACTTCTTAATCTATGTGCTGGTATTGCTGCCAGCTTTAACGGTAGTGCATTTTCCCGATTTAAATAGAGGGAGAAAAGACATTCTTTTTAACCTTTCTGGACCAATGAGCCTCCTTGTTTCTGCGATTTATTTTTACCATAGAGACGTGACACAAGCGCAATTTAATAAACTTTTTATCTACTTAATATTACCAATTTTTGCTTTAGGAATCATATTGTTCTTTAAAACCCCTGATTTAGAGACAGTTAAGTTTACATTAAACTCCACAGCAAAGCTTTCAGGTGGTTTTGGAGCAAACCAGGTATCCACTATTTTGGGAGTAGGGGTCTTTATTATGGGCATTTCATTATTCTTTGGGTATAGCATTTCTGGCTATAAATTGATTGACATTGGAATGTTGGTGATTTTTATTATCAGAGGGTTGTTGACATTTTCTCGGGGTGGTATTTTTTCTGCCATTGGTGCGTTGATGGCAGCATTATTGGTATTTGCCATTTATTCTAACAATAGACAGTTGGTACGGCAAATATTTGTAGGGTCAATATTGGTGGGTATTGTTGGTTTTGGAGCATTCACTTATACCAACAAGCTTACTGGAGGTTTTTTGGAGCGGAGATATGCCAACGAATCAACGAATCAATTTAAGAAGAAGGATTTCACCACAGGAAGATTAGATATTTTAATGGACGAAATAGCTGCTTTTGAGGATTATCCCATACTAGGTGCTGGGGTAGGGATGGGTAAGTATTACCGTGTAGCGCATGGGAAAGTAATGCATGCCTCCCACACAGAATTTTCTAGGTTGTTATCAGAACATGGATTGTATGGAATCATTGCTTTATTAATTATAGTATTTAGTCCGTTGGTCTATTTTTTTCAGGCAAACAATGAGTCCAAACCTTTTGTGGCGGCATTTATTGTCGTTACATTTTTGACAATGACAACTGCGGCAATGCGGCTAGCCATGCCTGGTTTTTTCTACGGCTTAATATTTATCTCACTTTTACCTGCTTTAGAGGATGATTCTCTACATAGGAAACAAGCTTAGTAAATATGGGGTAACACCAACAAGCGTAGAAACGCTGGGTGTTAAACTGCAAGAAATTGATGATGTCTTATTGATTTCTGATAAAAAAAATAAGGTGAGTCGTTTTTTTGATGCCATTTTTACCATTATTGAGTATCGCCACAAAATAAATTTAATATTAATTGACACCTATAGCACAAGCAATTTTTATTATGCTTTGGTTTCATCATTATTGGCTCGATTATTTAACATTCCTTATGTGCCGATACTACACGGAGGAGCGTTGCCTGATAGGTTGAAATCGACACCTTATCTGAGCCGTGTTTTGTTTAAGAATGCCGTCATTAATATTTCCCCTTCACATTTTTTGTTAGAAATCTTTCGAGCAGCAGGTTTTGAAACAAAATACATTCCAAATTTTATTGAAACGGAGCTGTATGCAGCGCAGGAGCGAGCGATACTGAGACCTAAATTACTCTATGTTCGCTCTTTTCATGAAATATACAATCCAAAGATGGCAATTCGGGTGCTGGCCATTTTACAAACGCAATATGAAAATATTGAGTTGTGCATGGTGGGACCGAATAAAGATGGGAGCAAGGAGGAAGTGGAAACTTTGGCGAAGGAGTTAGGCGTATCACAGCGGCTAAAAATTACTGGAAAGCTATCTAAACAAGAGTGGATAGCACGCGCTGCAGATTATGATGTATTTATCAATACCACTAACTTTGATAACCTTCCGGTGAGTATTATTGAAGCAATGTGCCTTGGATTTCCTATCGTTTCTACCAATGCTGGGGGATTGCCTTTTTTAATAGCTGATGGAAAAGATGGGTTGTTAGTAGATAAGAATGATGCCGACGCAATGGCTGAACATATTACAAAATTGCTTGAAAACAGCGCTTTGGCTAGCAAAATATCAATGGCTGCCATTAGCAAAGGAAATTCTTTTGACTGGAATATCATTAAAAAGGATTGGGAGAAATTAATTGAAAGTGTAAAGAATTAGCGGCATGAGAACTTTTGAACTAACACTGAGGTTACTGGGATTTCCGATTGATGCGGCGACGAAAGCACTTAATAAAATTGCTCAAAAATCACCTGAGGAACTCTACGATTGGCAAGAACGAAAGAAGTGGGAGATATTTAACCATCATTATGACAATAATGCACATTATAGGAAGTTTATTGGAAATATTAGACCTGAAAAGTGGGAAGATATTCCCGAAGTAAACAAAAAAGACTTTCAAGTGCCTATTGCATTACTGTTGACCAAGGGTTATACGAAGAAGAATGTGTATTTGGCCAATACTTCAGGCTCTTCGGGTCACCCCTTTTATTTTGCAAAAGACAAATTTTCCCATGCCATTTCTTGGGCAATGCTACGGAAATGCTATCAGCAATATGACATTGATTTAAACGCGCCACAAGCACGTTTTTATGGAATACCATACGACAAAAAAGCCTTTGTAATGGAAAAATTGAAGGATCGATTGGCAAACAGGGTGCGCTTTCCAGTTTTTGATTTAACGGATAAAGTGTTGGGAGATTTTGTGAAAAAATTTGCTTCAAAAAGGTTTGAGTATATCTATGGTTACACAAGTTCACTGGTGTATTTCTCTCGGTATTTGATAAATAAGGCTATTGTTTTAAAAGATGTTTGCCCAACCCTGAAGGTATGTATTGTTACTTCTGAAATGTGCTTAGAAGAAGATAAGGAGTTGTTAAGAAAAGGGCTGGGTATCAAGGTTGCCAATGAATATGGTTCTTCGGAGCTGAGTGTGATGGGTTTTGAAAATCCGAATGGTGAAATGATATGCAGTGATGAACTTACGTTTTTCGAGAATGTGGCAGGCGCTGATGGAAATACAAAACTACTTTCTACCGCACTGCATAATAAGGCGTTTCCGCTGATTAAATATAATATTGGTGATATTGTTGCCATTGATTACAATGCTGCAGGTAGAAAGATTATCTCGAAAATTACAGGCAGGGTCAATGATTTTGTGAAATTACCCTCTGGGAAAGTGGCTGCAGGACTGACCTTTTATTACGTTTTTAGAAGTGTTTTAGAATCTACTGGCTGCTTAAAGGAATTTATCATTCGACAAATAAAACTTGACACCTTTGTATTGGACGTCGTGGCGACTGAAAAATTGAAGAAAGCAGAAATTGACAATATAACAATGAACATGGAAAAATACTTGGAGCCAGGCTTGCGCATAGAAATTAACTATGTCGATGAAATTCCCCGAAAATTGAATGGTAAAATCCAGCACTTTTATTCTGAGATATAACTACTTTATGTGTTGATGAAAACAGAACGCTCCTATGGAGCTCAGCGGAATCGGGATGTATTTCTACAAACAGTCGGCCTTTACAAGGCTTTTTGTCTTGAATAAGCATGTTCTTGAAGCATAGTTTGTTAGAGCATTGTGTAGCTGGCTGTAGATAGGATTTGCCCTGTAGGGGCATGCTGTTTGTAGATGCCAGAAGGGATGGCAAGTAGCGCCATAGGAGCGGCCAGTGAGGATGTTGAGTAATTTTATAACAGCTATATTTTGTAAATCTATTCTAAATTATTTATTAGTGAGCGATGCAGACCGCTCGTACGGAGCGCAATGGAATTTTGCTAATTTTCTACAAGCAGTCGGCCTTTACAAGGCTTTTTGTCTTGAATAACCCGCATTATTCATGCGATTAGCTTCGTGTGCCGTAATCCCGATAGTTATGGGGAGAAACATGCGGACATAGTGTGCTATTTCAAAGGTTTTGCAACCTGTCTGCCAGGCAGGCGTAGCGGATGCATGAAGATAATTGCAAGACCCCCAAATTTGGGTTATTTATTTTTTTTCCTATTGTACTGTTAAGCAATATATTTCGCTGTTTTTCTTTGGTATTTTAAAAATACGGTGAATAATGCGGGTTAATTGGTGCTGTGATATAAGAGATTAAGTGTGTTATATTTTTATGATGAAGTCAGATGTGATGTGCCTCTGCTATATTGAAAACAACTTTGTTTGCCGTACAATAATTACTTTTCGCTTGCATACTATAACTATAGTTTAATTAGTTTAGACATGCTCCATAGGAGCAATCTGTTTGTAGGAATTAATTGGGTGGGGTAAAGAAGCTCCGTAGGAGCGAACTGTTGTAGATGATGTCTTGTCCTGATAATTTAGTGGTAGAAGTTGGAATTTTCTAATCATAAAAAAGACAGTGATATTTAAAGAATATATAGTTTTAAGCATAATGTCCCTGCGATATAATATGTTTGTAGAAAACATAAAAGGAATCTAAAAAGCGCCACAGGAGCGACCTGATAATATGCCGAATACCTATACACAAATTTATATTCAAATTGTTTTTGCTGTTAAGGGAAGAGAAAACCTAATTCCAAAAAAACATAGAGAAGAATTACATAAATATATAACAGGTATTGTTAAAAATAGAGGGCAAAAAATGCTTTCTATATTTGCTATGCCTGATCATGTGCATCTATTGATAGGTTTAAAGCCAACTATTTCTATTGCAGATTTTGTAAGAGATATAAAGTCGGGTTCTTCAAAATTTATCAATGATAGCAAGTGGCTGAACCGAAAGTTTAACTGGCAAGCGGGATATGGTGCATTTTCATATTCTAAAAGCCAAATTGATGCTGTAATAAATTATATTTTAACACAAGAGCATCATCATAAGAAGAAAACTTTTAAAGAAGAGTATATTGATTTTTTAGAAAAATTTGAGATAGAATTTGATGAACAATATTTGTTTGAATGGATAGGTATTTAAACAAATGTAATTAATTCCTGGGGTGATATAATGTTAAAAAAAATGAAATTAAGTATAATTTGTCCGTGCTATAATGAAGAAGATTACATCGTTGATTTACTCGAATTTTTCAATACTGCATTACCGCAGGATAAGGAATTGTGGTTGATTGATGGTGGTTCTACAGACAAAACCAAAGATATAATTGCAAACTATCAAAAGAAGCATAACAACATCCAGTTGCTTGATAATCCTGATAAAATCGTTCCTTTTGCATTGAATAAGGCGATTCCAAAGTGTAATGCAAATATGATTGTACGTCTGGATGTACACACAAAATATGCGCCTGATTATTTTGAAAAAATTATAGAGACCTTTGAAAAGGTAGAAGCCGATATCGTTGGTGGACCCACAAGAACAGCTTGTAAGTCACCTTTTCAATGCGCAGTGGCACATGTTATCTGCACCTCATTCGGTGTGGGCAACAGTCAAGTGCATAATATCACCTATGAGGGCTATTCGGACTCAGTAACCTTTGGTTCATGGAAAAAAGAAATTTTTGAAGAGGTAGGCTTTTTTGATACTTCACTGGTTAGAAATCAGGATGATGAGTTTCATTATCGCGCGAAGAGCATGGGTAAAAAAATATACCAGAACCCAGAAATTAAGTTGTGGTATTATCCAAGAGACAACATCAAAGGATTGCTCAAGCAATATTATCAGTATGGACTTTACAAGCCAAAAGTCCTGAAGAAAGTAAACTCCGAAATAAAGCTCAGGCACTTGATTCCAAGTGCGTTTCTGTTGTATTTTATTTCTCTTCCTATGGCGATGATTACTTCTTTATGGCTTATCCCTTTGGGATTATACTTGCTACTGGATGTGATATTCTCCATGAAAGCAAAAGTAGGTATTGTGGTTAAATTCCTATCCCTTTTTGCTTACCCAGCCATTCATGTGGGTTATGGATTTGGTTTTTTGCAAGGATTATTTAAAAAGTAATAGAAGTTATTATAGAAGTACTATTTTTGCAGTCACAGCAACAATGAGCTAAGCGTTAATGAATAGTGTAAATGTAGGTATAGAATTAAAGGCAGGTACACTTGCGCACTTCAATCAAATCTATACTGGATTTAGATTACTGGAACGGCGTAAACTGATTAACCTTAGTTATAAAATCGTTACTGACGATGAACTCCCGCTTAATATTCTGAAAGTCAATATCAATGATAAAAAGGTTTATTTTGATATGACCGATCATAGCCGAATAAATCAAAAAATATATGACTTGTCGGATTACTATTTTAAGCGAACGTTGCTAAAAACGGATGTTTCTAAACTATCCAAAGTAAAACCCCTTGGGTTCAATTATTCGGTATATACCGGAAATTATAAATTAGCACAAGTGGCTTTGCTAAATGGTCATTTTGATTTATTTGCGAAGTACCTCGTTCGGTATTCTGGTTTTTTATCTAAAATATTAAACGCAAATGACTCCATTTATACTAGCAATTACAAACATTTAGAAAGAAAACCTTTGAATCAGGAAGATGGAAAAATAATTTTTTTCACGAGGCTGTGGGATCCTGATAATACTACGAATACCTTGAAAAAGGATGAGCGTGTGATTCTTAATCAAGAAAGAATTACCTTGATTAATATATTGAGAAAAGAATTCAAGGAGCATTTTATTGGGGGGTTGTATGATGATGAGGTCTCAAAAAAATATGCACCTGAACTGATAGTGGATAAAGCGCTGGTGCAGAAAAAAAGTTACTTAGCCAACCTTAAGCAAAGTAGTATAGGAATAGCCAATGTTGGGTTGGAAGGCTCTATTGGATGGAAATTCGCCGAGTATGTGACGCATTCCATGGCGATTGTCTCAAATCCTATTGCGCAATACATAGTACAAGGAGACTTTGAATCAGGAAAAAATTATCTTTCCTACACTGATGTTGATACTTGCGTGAACCAGGTGACGAAACTGATGGAAGATACAGCATTGCGACATGAAATGATGCAAAATAATTATGCCTACTATCAGCAATACATGCAACCAGAAATGATGTTTAAGAATATATTAAATGTGGTGCTCGAAAGATCCTAAATCGATTAGGAGTTTTGGTGCTGTGTTACTTTAAAAAGAAGTAATTTTACAAAAAAAATATAATATGATTCCATTTTCCCCGCCATATGTAGATGACGATATCATCAATGAAGTAACGGA
>CAYRIF010000030.1:0-17262 GCA_964424205.1 uncultured Roseivirgaceae bacterium
AATGGTCTATTACCCTTGAAAACATTGGGGATTATCAGCAACATAGCGCTGAGTTTAAAATCGACGCCTTGCCATTGGGGCACTATGTTTTGCTTGTGGGCAGCTCTGAAAATTTGAGCCTGACAAACGAGGCAGTTGCCTACATTCCTTTTTGGGTTTCTAATCTCAGCTACACGGCCAGAGAAGACAACGGCGCCACGGAGTTTATGGTATTTGATAGGACATCAGGCAAGCCCTTACCCGGCGTGAAAGCACAAGCATTCTATCAAAAATATGACTATGATAATCGCAGAAATAAACGAATTAGAAAAGCCATGTACACCACCAATAAAGATGGTTACTTCAAAATCCCTTCTGGAGGAAATGGTCAAAATGTTTTGGTAAACTTCTCTTACAAAAAGGACTATTTAAACACTGGTGAAAGTTTTTACCAATACCAACAGGAACAAAATAATATTAGAACATTTACTAGAACTATTTTTTTCACCGATCGAGCCATTTACCGTCCTGGCCAAACAGTTTTTTTTAAAGGGATTGTTTTGTCAACCACTGGAAAAACTAATGAAATACGCACCAAGCACAAATCAACTATTACGTTTTACGATGTCAATCATCAAAAAATTAGTAGCCTCAACCTCACCACCAATGACTACGGCACTTTCAGTGGTTCTTTTACCATTCCACAGGGAAGCCTGAATGGTGGCATGACCATTTCCGACAAGAATGGCAGCACCTATTTTTCGGTAGAAGAATACAAACGCCCAAAATTTGAAGTAAACTTTGAACCTATTAAAGGTAGTTATAAACTAGAAGAAGAAGTAACCGCTACAGGCACTGCCAAAACATATTCCGGTGCCGCACTGGATGATGTGCAGGTCAAATATCGGGTGGTACGAAATGCTAACTTTCCGTATTGGTGTTATTATCGTTATGGCTACTTCCCAACCTCTCCTGAAATAGAAATTAAAAACGGGGTGATGAAAACAGATGCAGAGGGAAAGTTTAACATTAATTTTATCGCCCTTGCAGACCGCACGGTAACAAAGGATTTTTCACCTACATACTCATATACCGTTTATGCAGATGTCGTGGATGTCAACGGCGAAACACATAGCACCACCACCAATATTCAAGTAGGTTACAATGCTTTAAAATTAGAAATTGATTTGGCAGAAACCATTGATAAAACGGCTTTCAAAAATTCACAAATAAAGACTACTAACCTAAGTGGTGAATTTGAACCTGCCAAAGGAGAAATAAAGATCTGGTCATTAAAAATGCCTAACAAATATTTCAGAACCCGATTATGGAATAAGCCTGATCAGTTTTTGTTGAGTAAAAGTGGTTTTGAAAAGTCCTTTCCCCATGATGTTTATGATGATGAAAACAATCAATTTAAATGGAAAAAGGCAAACCTAGTTTACTCCGAATCATTCAATACTGCTACTAAAAAAGAAGTTGCATTAAAGAACTTTTCAAGGCAGAAGTCAGGTGTCTATGTGCTGGAGGCTACCACCACAGATGCTTTTGGGGAAGCGGTGAAGGAAATAAAATATTTTACTTTATATAGTCAAAACGAAGCCACCTGTCCTGTCAATGAAATTGATTGGTTTGTCCCAGTAAAAACAAAAGGCGAACCAGGAGAGAATGCAGTATTTATGATTGGCTCCGCTGCTGAAAATGTGACTGTTCTTTATGAAATAGAACATGAAAACAAAATTATAGAAAAGAAATGGTTACGCATTAGCAAGGAACAAAAGAAAATAAAAGTACCCATCAAAGAAAAATATAGAGGGAACTTTTCAGTGCATTTTACCTTTGTGAAACATGGGGAAATATTTAACCATTCCGAATTAGTCACCGTGCCTTATACCAACAAGGAACTGGATGTGGCATTCAGCACTTTTAGAAACAAACTGCTGCCTGGACAAAATGAAGAATGGAAAATCACCATCAAAGATAAAAAAGGACAGAAAGCTGCCGCAGAAATGGTGGCAACGCTATATGATGCTTCACTAGATGCGTTCAGACCGCATAGCTGGTCGTTGAATCTTTTGCAATATCATTATACCCAAAAAAGATGGCAAGGCCGTCATTCTTTTGGCTTGGAAAACTCCTCTTTATATTCGGGTGAGTGGAATACTTTCACACATTACTCACCAAGAGAATATGACTACTTAAATTGGTTTGGGTATTCATATGGAAATGGCATGAGGCTGGAGAGAGCGCTAATGGGTAATGTAAATGGGGTTGTCCTAAAAAAATCTAAAAGAGTAATGGCAGATGCTGTTGAAGAAATGGAAGTAGCAGATGATGGCATGAATGAGGTTGCCCTTGCTGCTCCTGCTGAAGCCAAAGAAGCAGATAAAAGCCAAGTTGCCAATAAACCCAAACCAAAAAAAGAACAGCTTGGAATCGTCAAAACAAGAACCAACTTTAACGAAACCGCCTTTTTCTATCCGCACCTGACCACCAATAAAAAGGGGGAAATTGTGATTAGTTTCACTATCCCTGAGGCATTAACCCGCTGGAAGTTCATGGGTTTGGCACATAGCAAGGATTTGAAAACAGGAACGATAACACAAGAAACCATCACGCAAAAAGACTTGATGGTCTATCCTAATGCTCCTCGCTTTTTTAGAGAAAATGACAAGATGACTTTCAGCAGTAAAATTACAAACCTGTCTGACAAAGACTTGAAGGGAGAAGCGCAACTTTACTTTTATGATGCACTCACCATGCAGCCCATTAGCAAAAAACTGCTGAAAGGCAAAGACAAATTATCGTTCAGCGTAGCCAAAGAAAGGAGCACCGTGGTCAACTGGGAGATTGCGATTCCTGAAGGGTTTCAGGCGGTGACTTATAAAGTCGTTGCTAAAGCAGGCAGCTTCAGTGATGGTGAAGAAAAGGCAGTACCTGTCCTAACCAACCGCATGCTAGTAACAGCGTCAATGCCACTACCCATCCGCGGTAATCAAACTAAAAATTTCACGTTTGATAAGCTGGTAAATAACAAATCCACCACCTTGAAAAACCACAAGCTAACTTTGGAGTTCACCTCCAATCCCGCTTGGTATGCGGTGCAGGCGTTGCCATATTTGATGGAGTATCCGTATGAGTGTGCCGAGCAAACTTTCAGTCGGTATTATGCCAATTCTATTGCTTCACATATTGCTAATTCTAGTCCAAAAATCAAATCTGTTTTTGACTCCTGGAAGAGCAAAAGTCCTGAAGCGTTTTTATCAAACCTGGAAAAAAATCAGGCGCTTAAATCTTTGCTTTTGCAGGAAACGCCGTGGGTGCTTGACGCACAAAACGAAAGTGAGAGAAAGAAAAGGGTGGGGTTGCTTTTTGATCTCAATAAAATGAGTAACGAATTAAGTAGAGCGCTTAGAAAGCTACAACAAATGCAAGTGTCCAATGGTGGCTGGCCATGGTTTAGCGGCATGCGAGAAAGTCGCTACATCACCCAGCATATTGTTACTGGTATGGGGCACTTAGATAACCTTGGGGTTAAAGCTATACGCCAAGACGCCAAGAGCTGGAGCATGGTGAAAAAGGCAGTGTACTATTTGGATAATAGAATAAAAGAAGATTATGATTGGCTGAAAAAGCATGAGGATAACTTAGAACAAGATCATATTAGTTACAACCAAATTCAGTATCTATATGCCCGCAGTTATTTCAAAGATTTGCCTGTCAGCAAAAATAATCAAGCGGCTTTTAACTATTATCAGCAGCAAGCTGGGAAATATTGGCTAAGCAAAAGCATCTATATGCAAGGCATGATTGCGCTGGCTTTGAACCGATATGACGAAAAAAGCATCCCTAAAAACATTCTAAAATCGATCAAAGAAAATTCTATTGAGAAAGAGGAACTGGGCATGTACTGGAAAAATACTGACGGTGGGTACTATTGGTACCAAGCGCCTATAGAAACACAGGCATTATTAATAGAAGCCTTTGATGAGGTTACCAACGATATAGAAAGCGTGGAATCAATGAAAGTTTGGTTACTCAAACAAAAACAAACCCAAGATTGGAAAACGACCAAGGCAACTACCGAAGCCTGCTATGCTTTGTTGTTGCGAGGAACAAATTTATTAATGAGTGATGAGCTCGTTGAAATTAAACTTGGCAACATGACCATTGATCCTAAAAAACTAGTGAGTGGTAAAGTAGAAGCTGGCACAGGTTATTTCAAAACTTCTTGGAACAAAGGAGCGATAAAAAAAGAAATGGGAAATGTAAAAATCACCAAGAAAGATGATGGTGTTGCTTGGGGTGCTTTGTACTGGCAGTATTTCGAGCAGTTGGATAAAATAACAACGCATGAAACCCCACTAAAACTCAATAAAAAATTATTTCTTGAGCGCAATACTGATAGTGGGCCTGTTATTACACCCGTCACGGCAGGTACTGTCTTGAAAAAAGGAGATAAAATAAAAGTACGCATTGAACTGCGCGTGGATAGAGCGATGGAATACGTACATATGAAGGACATGCGGGCTGCTGGACTTGAACCTATCAATATATTTTCAGGTTATCGTTATCAAGATGGATTGGGTTATTACCAAACCACCAAAGATGCCTCCACCAATTTCTTTTTTGATTATTTACCGAAGGGAACTTATGTATTTGAATACCCATTGCGAGTCAACGTCAGTGGGGATTTCTCTAATGGAATAACCAGTATTCAGTGTATGTATGCCCCTGAGTTTACTTCGCATTCCGAGGGGATTAGAATTAACGTGAAATGATAATTTAACCATTAAGAAATTAAGGGTTTGGTATGACTTTTTTTAAATGAAAGGGCTTAATTCCTTAAAGGTTAAGTCAAGAAACACATGAGCATAGAACCCCTTTTCTATACTCGTATTTCTTTTTCTCCAAAAAAATAGCCAAATTGGGAACGAGAACTACCTATAATCATGATGTTTAAGACCCTGAGTTTTTCAAAAGTGCTGCTGCTTGGTTTGTCCTTTTCGTTTTTTTTACTGCCACTAAGCGCCCAAAAATGGAAGAAAGATTTTGACAAAAGCGAAAAATTTTATCTCAAAGGAGATTACAAACTTGCCAAAGAAACCAATCATCTTTTAAAAGTTAAGAGCCGAAGAATTCTTGGCGTGCAAAACAAAATGCTTGCATCTGCTCACTTCAAAGATGCGAAGTATTTTGCTGCAGCTGGCTATATTAAAGAATACAGAAAACTAGTTTGGCGAGGGCTAAATACCGCCAAAGGCATTAATGGGAAAAATGATGTAGCCTATGCCATTGCTGCGCTAGAGGGAACGGCTATTTTAATAGAAAATGGTGATTATTTAAATGCAGAATTATTGCTAAAAGAAATCAAAGATATTCTGAGCAAACGCAACAGTCTTAGTGAAAAATATAGTCATGCCATTGAAGTTCAGAAAGCAAAAATATTGCTAGGGCAAGGATTCTATGATAAGGCACTCACATTGCTAAAAGCGAATAAAGGATTTATGCTTTCACGGTTAGATGATAAGGAGAATTACTATGATGAAAAAACAGAGAAAATTTTGAAAAGAGATTTATCTGCGTTTGAGTTAGCCCAGAAAAAAAGAGATTATGCCACCTATCTTTCATTGATTGGAAGTGCTTATATCCAACAAAAAGCGTTTGAAAAAGCTAAAACATCATTAACCATCGCTAGTAATTGGATCAAAAGCAACCTCTCAGAAAACGACATCAGTTATATAAAAAATGAACACCTGCTTTTACTTGCCACAAAGAAAAAACCAAGCATTAAAGATTATGAAAAACTCTTATTACTTGCCAATAAATCACTTCGCCCAAATCACCAAGAGGTTATAAACATTACGGATGAGCTATTGGAATTATGTACCGAAACTAAAAACACTAAAAAGTATAAGAAACTAAAAAAAGAGAGGAACAAAATTGTTGCTAACTACTATGGCAAAACTAGTATCTACGATTTCGATGGAAAATTGCTTGACCTCTATGCCAATCCTACAAAGTTAACTGATGTGGAAGTGAACAACTTGTCTGCTTTTCTATTGGCTTCAAATGACGCATTACCTAAATTGCATAAAAAGAGAATTGACCTGCTAACCTTCATTGATAGAAATGTAGCAGCAGAAGATAAAACAAGCCATGCCAAGGAAATTTTGAAAATTACCAAAGCATTATATGGTGTAGACAGTCCTAAATATCAAACTGCTGTTTCTTGTTTCGGTGGGTTGAAGTAATTTTTTGGTTCACTGCTTATCCCATTTTAATTTTAGAATAACGTAGAAAAATGTGTGCCCTTTCCTGCTTTGTGAGTTGCTATCTGAATGGAGAAAGGGTATTTTACTTGTTCATAAATAACGTATCTTTGTTTTTCAATATTTGATGTATGAGTAAACCAATCCTTGTTTTAAAAATCGGCACAGCATCTATCACTACACCTGATGGTGATTTAGACCAAGTTGCCATGGTAGAAATTGCCCGACAGGTTTCTCAGGTTCATTCAAAATATAATGTTGTGATTGTCTCATCAGGAGCAGTAGGCACAGGAAAAAATCAGTTGAAAAATTACCAAGGGGGTATCATCGAACGGAAAGCTGCTGCAGCAATTGGCAACCCTTTGTTGCTAAACAAGTATGCACAATTCTTTGCTCCTTACAACATTTTTATCGCACAAAGCCTTTGTGAAAGAACGCATTTTTCGAACAGTTCTAAGTTTTCGCAACTCAGACAAACCTTCCATGAATTATGGAAAAATAATATCATTCCCATTGCCAACGAAAATGATGTGGTCAGCAATCTAGAATTGAAATTTTCCGACAATGATGAACTAGCCACTTTGCTAGCCGTTGGTTTTGGTGCTGAAGTTTTGTTAATAGGCACGTCGGTCGATGGTGTTTATGATAAATCTAAAACGGTTATTCCCGAAATTGCTAATATCGATAAAGATATCATGGGATTAGCCCATGAGCGTAAATCTTCGCTAGGATTAGGAGGAATGATTTCTAAACTCACTTTTTCTCGATTGGCTACTAAGCTTGGTGTCAAAACAATTATTTTTAATAATAGGATTGATGATGGAATATTAAAAGCATTAAATCATCAAACAGGCACGGTCTGCCTTCCGCATAAAGCGACAACAAAAGAGCAACAGGATTGGCTTGCAAGCGGCAATATTATTACTGGAAAATTAGAAATAAATAGTGCAGCAAGTGATGAAATTAAAAACCAAAAAAACTTATCTGTGTCTGGCGTAACTAAGGTATTAGAGAATTTCGAAAAAGGAGAAATATTTGAAATTTTAAATGGAGAAAATAAACCAATTGCCCTTGCTCGAGCACAAATCTCTTCGAAGCAAATTGTTGAAAAAATAAATGACCAATCGTTTGAAATTGCCGCTGCTCAGGAAATTGTTTTATTATAAAAATCATTACTACAGAACATCATGGAAACCATTTTACCGCTGTTAGAAAAAACACACGAGACATCACTACAAATGCGCCTGCTCAGCGATAGTGAAAAAAGTAAAATTCTAGTGTCGCTTGCAAAAATAATTGGAGCAGAAGAAGAAAATATTCTGACAGAAAATAAAAAGGATGTGGTGAAAATGGAAGACACTAATCCCAAGAAAGATCGCTTAATTCTTAATTCCGAAAGAATTCAAGATTTGGTGTCTGGTTTAATAAGCGTAGCCAATCTTCCTGACCCGACCAATCAAGTGTTATCAAATCAAAAACTGCAAAACGGTCTTTCAATAGAAAAAATCAGCGTGCCATTAGGTGTCGTGGGTATTATTTATGAATCTCGTCCGAATGTGACCATTGATGTGGCAGCACTCTGTATTCGCTCAGGTAACGCTTGCGTTTTACGAGGCGGCACTGATGCCTTTCACTCAAACCTGAAATTAGTCAGCTTAATCCACCAAGCACTAGAACAACATGGCATAAACAAAGAGGCGGTACAATTACTGCCAACTGACAGAAAATTTGTCAAAGAAATGCTTGAAGCCAAACAGTTCATTGATGTCATCATCCCGAGAGGTTCGCAGCACTTGATTGACTTTGTAAGAGAAAATTCAAAAGTGCCTACCATTGAAACAGGCGCAGGGGTTTGCCATACTTACGTGCACGCCGCTGCCGACCTAACAAAGGCAACAGATATCGTTGTTAATGCAAAAGTTTCTCGCCCCTCGGTCTGTAATGCCTTAGATACTATTTTGGTGGATGCAACAGTGGCTAAAGATTTTTTGCCAAAAATAATGAGTGAAATGAGCGAATATGATGTGGAAATTTTTGCGGATGTAGCTGCACACAAAGTTTTTGCTGCTGACAATTATCCCAAGCTCAAAAAAGCAGATGAAAGTGATTTCGGTAGAGAATTTTTAGACTATAAATGTTCTGTGAAAGTAGTCAAAAATGTCGATGAAGCCTTGGCACATATTCGCAAACATTCTTCCAAGCATTCCGAAGCAATTGTTTCGGAAGACAAAAACATTTGTGCACGGTTTTTAAAAGAAGTAGATGCCGCTTCGGTTTATACGAATGCCTCCACTCGGTTTACCGATGGAGGGGTTTTTGGGTTAGGGGCAGAGATTGGCATCTCCACACAAAAGCTACATGCAAGAGGTCCTTTTGCCTTAGAAAAACTAACGACTGAAAAGTGGGTGATACGGGGTGATGGGCAGGTGCGGTGATTACTCCACCACCGCAATACATTTCAACTCAATACCAATCGGCGTAGGTAAACTCAGTATCTCCACGGTGGTACGACAAGGTTGGTTTTCTTTAAAATATTCCGCATAAATACGGTTGTAAATTTTAAAATCTGCTTTCATATTAGTGAGAAAAACCGTGACATCTATAAGCTGTTTCCAACTTGAACCGGAAGCCTCTAAGATCATCCTCACATTCTTGAAAACTGAATGACACTGCTTTTCAATATCGTAAGAAGTAATATTTCCGTCGGCATCTAGTTTCACTCCTGGAATTTTTTTTGTGCCTCTTTCTCTTGGTCCTACTCCTGATAGAAAGAGCAGATTTCCCACTCGCCTAGCATGTGGATACATGCCTACAGGTTCTGGTGCTTTGTCTGAATTTATAAGTTCTTTTGACATGATTAATTCATTAAGTCTTCGATTTCCTCTGCTTCGATTGGAATATTACGCATTAGGTTAAACTGTCCCTTCTCCGTAATGACAATATTATCCTCAAGCCTTATTCCCAATTTTTCTTCAGGGATATAAATGCCTGGCTCCACAGTAAACACATTTCCAACTTGCATCGGTACATAAATATTTGGTACGTCGTGCACATCCAAACCTATATGATGGGAAGTTCCGTGCATAAAATACTTTTTATACGCAGGGCTTTTTGGGTCTTGGTTTTTTATATCCGTTTTATCAATTAAACCTAACCCTAATAATTCCCCCTCCATCAACTTACCTACTTCTTTATGATATTCTGGAATTACATTGCCTGGTCTCAACATTTTTGTGGCCTCGTTTTTCACGCGGTGGACAGCATTGTAAACATCCTTTTGTCGTTTGGTAAATTTGCCGCTTACAGGAATAGAACGCGTCATATCAGCATTATAGTTTGCATATTCAGCCCCTACGTCCATCAATATTACATCCCCTTCTTTACATTCCCTATTATTTTCAATGTAGTGCAACACACAAGCGCTAGCACCAGAGGCTACTATGGGCGTATATGCAAATCCATTGGAACGATGCCGCAAAAATTCGTGCATATACTCCGCCTCAATTTCATATTCCATCACACCAGGCTTTATAAAGTTTAATATTCGTTTGAAGCCTTTTTCTGTGATATCGCATGCTGTTTGTAGCTGCGCTATTTCTATATCAGACTTTGCAGCTCTTAGTACATGCATGATGGGAGCGGAACGTTCATATTTGTGTATGGCGTAATTGGCTTTACACCATTTTATAAACCTAGCATCTCTAGTCTCTACCTTAACATCTGCTCTGATATGCTCATTGGTATTTAAATAAACATTTTGTGCTTCTGCCATGAGCGTATTAAAAACGCTTTCAAACTCACTTAACCAAAAAATGGTTTTCACGCCACTTGCTGCTGTTGCTTCCCCTTTGGTGTATTTATGTCCTTCCCAAATAGCGATATGTTCATTGGTTTCTTTCAAGAAGAGGATTTCTCTGAATTTCTCATCATAGAAATCAGGAAAAACAACCAGAATAGATTCTTCCTGGTCAATTCCAGATAAATAAAGGAGGTCATTGTTCTGTCTAAAATTCATGGTGCCATCTGCATTCGTTGGCATAATATCATTCGAATTAAAAACAGCAATGGAATTGGGTTTTAGGTGTTTTACAAAATTGCTCCTATTTAACTCAAAAAGCGTTTTGTCTATGGGTAGGTATTTCATGTGTTTATTGTTATTTGGTAGTACAAATCAAACTAAATTATTTCATTTTGTGCTAAAATTTAAGAAAACATGTGAATATCCTTGCGCTAAAGTATGTTGAAAATATTTTTTAATTTGTTATGCATGCATAACAAATTTTATTATATTTGAACTCCTGTCCAAGAAAGATAGCAAATAGCAAAAAAATGAAGAGAGAGGTTACAGTAGATTACAATATAAAGGTGCTATGGCATGCGATATCGCGTATGTACAATCAGCAGGGCAGCGAATATGGAATTACAGCCTCCATTGGATTTGTATTGCTGAATATTGATTGTGATAGCGGAACTCCTGCTACCAAAATTGCTCCATTACTTGGCTTAGAAACTCGAAGTCTCACTAGAATGCTCAAATCGTTAGAAGAAAAAGGACTGATTTATAGAAAAAAAGACATTACTGATAAAAGATTTGTAAGAATTTATTTAACAGAAGAAGGGAAAAGAAAACGTAAAATTTCAGCTAAAACGGTGAAGGCTTTTAACAACAAAGTCAGTGCCATTATTCCTGAAGAACAATTAGAGAACTTTTTTGATGTAATCAATCTTATAGAAAAAGTGATTGAAAATTCTGGGAAGCAAGATTCTCCAAAAAAGATAAAACAAGAAGTAACAATAAACTAAAATTATTTTAATACAAATGAAAAGAGCCATAAAAAAAGTAGCCATCCTAGGTTCAGGAATCATGGGTTCTCGTATCGCTTGCCATTTCGCCAATATTGGTGTTGAGGTATTGCTACTTGACATCGTTCCAAGAGAACTAAGTGACGCTGAAAAAGCAAAGGGATTGACCCTAGAAAGCCCAATTGTTAGAAACAGAATTGTAAATAACTCCTTTAACACTACGTTAAAGACAAAACCTGCTTCCTTATATGACAAAAAATTTGCAAGCAGGGTAACACTTGGAAATTTTGACGACAACATGAAGGACATCGCTGATTGCGATTGGACTATTGAGGTAGTGGTAGAAAACTTGAAAATCAAAAAAATAGTTTTTGATCAAGTAGAGGAACATAGAAAAAAAGGATCCTTAATTACTTCAAATACATCAGGCATTCCAATCCACTTAATGCTGGATGGAAGAAGCGAAGACTTTCAGAAAAACTTCTGCGGAACACACTTCTTTAATCCTCCGAGATATCTAAAATTGTTTGAGGTAATTCCAACCACAAAAACAGACAAGGAAGTCATTGATTTCTTGATGCACTATGGTGATTTATACTTAGGAAAAACGACTGTACTTTGTAAAGACACCCCTGCATTTATTGCCAATCGAGTAGGTATATATGCCATCATGTCTGCCATGCACACTGTTGAAAAAATGGGATTGACCGTTGGAGAAGTGGACAGAATGACTGGCCCACTAATCGGTCGAGCTAAGTCAGCCACTTTCCGTACCATGGATGTTGTTGGTTTGGATACTACGGTCAAAGTAGCCAATGGTTTATATGAAGGACTGCCAAATGATGAAGCAAGAGAATCTTTTAAACTACCAAAAATTGTTTCTGAATTATATGACAGAAAATGGTGGGGAGATAAAACAAAACAAGGGTATTTTAAGAAAACCAAAGATGAAAAAGGCAAGAGGCTTATTCTTGAACTCGATTTCAATACCTACGAATATGTACCAAGAACCAAGGCAGATTTTAAATCATTAGCAGCGGTTAAAGATGTTGATAGTTTAAATGAAAGAATCAAGATACTTGCCAATTCCGATGACAAAGCTGGTGAGTTTTACAGAGAAACTTTTTTTGGTTTGTTCAAATACTGCTCCAACAGAATACCTGAAATAGCAGACGACCTTTACCAAATCGATGATGCAGTAAGCGCAGGGTTTGGCTGGGAACTCGGACCATTCAAAACTTGGGATGTATTAGGTGTAAAAGAAACTGCTGCCAAAATGGAAGCTGCTGGTATGAAACCAAATCAGTGGGTTTACGACATGCTTGATGCCGGTGTTAATGCCTTCTATACGACCAAAGGAGGAAAGCAACAATACTATGATATTGCTTCTAAATCGTATAAAGTTGTTCCAGGTACTGAAGGACTCATTTTACTAGATAACCTAAGAGAAAATAATATTGTTTGGGAAAATAAAGGAGCGACGATTTTTGATATCGGTGATGGCGTGATAAACCTAGAGTTCCATTCAAAAATGAACTCGCTAGGAGCAGATGTTTTAGAGGGAATCAGCACGGCCATCAGCATGGCAGAAAAAGACTATACAGGGCTGGTCATTGGAAATGAAGGCCCCAATTTTTCTGCAGGAGCAAATCTAGCTACATTATTCATGTATGCTTCTGAACAGGAATTTGATGAAATCAATTTAATGATTGCGCAATTCCAACAAATTATTGGAAGAATTCGATTCTCCACTATCCCTGTGGTCGTTGCACCAGCAGGTATGGCACTTGGGGGTGGATGTGAAATATCACTTCACTCTGACAAGCTACAGGCACATGCCGAAACCTATATGGGACTGGTAGAGGTTGGTGTTGGTCTAATCCCAGGAGGAGGAGGCACCAAAGAAATGACACTCAGGGCTTCTGATTCGTATGCTACTGGTGATGTGGAGTTGAACAGATTACAAGAAAACTTTATGGCAATAGCTACTGCTAAAGTCAGCACCTCTGCACATGAAGCACAAGCAATAGGATTTTTAAGGTCGAGCGATGAGATCACTTTAAATCGTGCAAGGTTAATTGCCGATGCAAAAAAATCTGCCTTAGCATTAGCGGATGCTGGATATACACAGCCCGTGGAAAGAACGGATATAAAAGTTCAGGGAAAATCTGGACTAGCACTTTTTGAAGCAGGCGTACAAGGCATGCGATATGGTAATTACATTTCTGACCATGACGTTTTGATTGCGCAAAAAGTATCGTGGATAATGAACGGTGGAGACCTTTCTTATGCTACCAATGTTTCCGAACAATATTTACTTGATTTAGAAAGGGAAGCTTTCTTGAGCCTTTGCGGTGAAAAGAAAACCCTTGAAAGAATTCATAGTATTTTATTCAAAGGAAGACCACTTAGAAACTAAGATGTTGAGTATTAAGACTTTGAGATAAGGGATTTTAGACTATGCATAATTTTAAAGAATTGAAAATATGGCAAAAAACAGTTGATTTAGCTGCTGATATTTATGCGCTTACTTCAAATTCTCCAGAAGGAGAAAAGTTTAATTTAGTAAGCCAAATGCGTAGCGCAGCCATTTCAATTAGTTCAAATATTGCAGAAGGGGCTGGTAGAAATACCAATAAAGATTTTGCTCGGTTTTTGTCTATTGCTTATGGTTCGTTATATGAATTAGAGTCTCAATTATTGTTTCAAAAAGATTAAATTTTACAAATGAAAATAAATTATACACCAAATATAGATGAGTTACAAAAGATGATTTATGGTTTTAAAAAACACTTAAATAGTCTCATGTCTCCAATCTATTTATCAAATAATCTATAAAAATATGGACGCTTATATAGTAGCAGGATTTAGAACTGCAGTCGGCAAATCAAGAAGAGGAGGATTCAGGTTTACAAGACCTGATGACTTGGCAGCCGATGTAATCAAACACTTAGTAGCCTCAGTAAAAGGTTTTGACCCAACGAGGGTAGATGACCTCGTCGTAGGAAATGCTGTGCCTGAAGCAGAGCAAGGCATGCAAATGGGCAGAATGATTTCTTTACTTTCCCTGCCAATAGAAGTCCCAGGCATGATTGTCAACCGGTACTGCGGTTCGGGAATCGAGGCAATCAATATTGCCTCTGCTAGAATTCATGCAGGGCAGGCAGATTGTATCATCGCTGGTGGAACGGAATCAATGTCAATGGTGCCAACCATGGGATATAAAACCGCCCTAAACTGGGAAATCGCTTCAAAACATCCGGATTATTATTTGGGAATGGGACTGACAGGCGAGCAGGTTGCAAAGGATTTCAATATTTCTCGTGAAGATGCCGATGAGTTTGCCTATAACTCTCATATGAAATCTTTAAAAGCAATAAAAGATGGAAAATTCAAAGACGAGATTGTACCAATCACAGTAAAAGAAACTTACATTGATGCGGATGGCAAAAAGAAAAATCGCGAGTTTGTTGTTGATACCGATGAAGGCCCACGAGCAGGAACTAGCCGAGAAGCATTGGCTAAACTTCGCCCTGTTTTTGCAGCCGGTGGAATTGTAACTGCAGGAAACTCTTCTCAAACATCTGACGGTGCTGCATTCGTCATGGTGATGTCTGAAAGAATGGTAAAAGAGCTAAATCTTGAGCCAATTGCTAGAATGGTATCTTATACTGCAGCAGGTGTTGACCCAAGAATCATGGGTATCGGACCAGTAGCTGCCATTCCGAAAGCGCTAAAAATTGCTGGCTTAAAATTGGATGACATTGAGCAAATAGAACTCAATGAGGCTTTTGCTACGCAATCACTAGCGGTGATTAGAGAATTAGGTTTAGACATGGATAAGCTTAATGTAAACGGTGGGGCAATTTCATTGGGTCATCCATTAGGATGTTCCGGCGCTAAACTCTCCATTCAGCTTTTTAATGAAATGAGAAGAAGAAAACAAAAATATGGAATGGTAACAGCGTGCGTCGGTGGTGGACAAGGCGTTGCTGGTGTTTACGAATTCCTACATTAATAACAACCAAAAATAAAAATTAGAAATGATGGCTGATAATAAAGAAGCAATAAAAGGAGGAGAATTCCTCATCAGAGAAACGGAAGCAAAGGATATATTTATCCCTGAAGAATTTTCGGAAGAACAAAAAATGATGGCACAAGCCACCCAAGATTTTGTAGAACATGAAGTAAAACCGCTTGTTGAAAGACTAGAAAAAGGAGAGTATGATTTAGGCGCTACCCTTTTGAAAAAAGCTGGTGACCTAGGACTTTTAGGGATTTCTGTTCCCGAAGAATACGGTGGGTTAGGAATGAACTTTAATACTTCCATCCTCATTGCAGACGTATTGGGTGCTGCGGGGTCATTTTCTACCACTTATGGTGCACATACCGGAATTGGTACACTACCCATTTTGTACTATGGTACAGAAGCGCAAAAGCAGAAATATGTGACCAAATTAGCGACAGGTGAATATGTAGGTTGCTACTGCCTGACAGAGCCAGATGCTGGTTCGGATGCTAATTCAGGAAAATCTAAAGCCGTACTTTCCGGTGATAAATCACATTACGTTTTAAACGGACAAAAAATGTGGATTTCCAATGCTGGATATGCAGATTTGATGATTGTTTTTGCAAAAATCGATGATGACAAACGACTTTCTGCTTTTATCGTTGAAAGAGCTTGGGAAGGCATTACCATGAATGACGAAGAGGTAAAACTTGGGATTAAGGGCTCTTCTACAAGACAAGTGTTTTTTAATGATGTAAAAATTCCGGCAGAAAATCTTTTATCCACAAGAGAAAATGGTTTCAAAATAGCCGTTAACATTTTAAACATTGGTAGGATAAAACTAGGCGCTGGAGGAATTGGTGGCATGAAAGAAACCATTAACCTGTGTACCCAATATGCCAAAGAGAGGAAACAATTTAAGCAGCCGATTGCTAATTTCGGTGCAATCAAGTACAAATTGGCCACCATGGCCACCAAGACTTTTGTCACCGAAACATTAAATTATAGAGCAGGGCAAGACATTGATGATAAAACGGATGCTTTAGTGGCAGATGGCATGGATAAAAATGAAGCAAAACTTAAAGGAATTGCGCAATTTGCCATTGAATGTTCTATCAGTAAAGTGCACGGATCTGAAGTACTTGCATATTGTGTGGATGAAGGCGTTCAGGTTTACGGCGGCATGGGATTCTCAGAAGATGCACCAATGGCGCGGGCTTATAGAGATGCAAGAATCACAAAAATCTATGAGGGAACCAATGAAATAAATCGTATTCTGATTGTAGATATGTTGATTAAAAGGGCGATGAAAGGGCAGTTGGATTTAATGGGACCTGCATGGGCCGTTCAAAAAGAATTAACCTCTGTCCCTGATTTTGCTGCAATGGATAATACAGCGTTGTTTGCCAAAGAAAAATTAGTTATTAAAAACTTGAAAAAAGCTGCATTGATGGTTGCTGGTGGTGCTGTTAAAAAACTAGAAGCAAAACTTGGCGACGAGCAAGAGATTCTAATGAATGTTGCGGACATGCTGATTGAAATATATGCTGCAGAATCAACCCTCCTACGAGTGGAAAAACTAGTAGGTATGAAAGGTGAGGACGCTTGTGCTGGACAAATAGACATGGCTAAGATCAACCTGCATCATGCAGTGAGTATCGTGAACAATGCGGGAAAAGAAGCTTTGTTTGCTTTCTCTGATGGCGATGAAATGCGGGTGATGTTGCTTGGGTTAAAACGATTTACTAAAATAGATCCTTGGAATTTGAAAGAAGCGAGAAGAAGAGTGGCTAACATTCTTATTGAGAATGGTGGTTATGCGTTTTAGTTAGTATCTGTGAGAACCCGTAAATAACTTCCCCGAAAAACGGGGCGAGCTGTTATGCGCATCAAAAAATCTGGTCATCCTGAAAAGAAATTTCCGGACTTCCAAATTTTTTGATTTCGCAAGCCTCGTTCTTCACGTCTCCTAACAAATACTAAAATTTACATTTTTTTATGAGGTGCTTGGTAAAACCCTCATAAACATATCAAACGGGGTAAAGTGGGTTTCGCTTTACCCCGTTTATAGTCACAAGGGGTCATGACTCCTTAGCCTAACTTGAAAAATGGTCATTGTAAAGTGCACCATATCAATGTATTACGACTTTCATTTTTGCAATTGGGGTACTACTTTTGTTTTTCTAACAAAGGGGTCTG
>CAYRIF010000030.1:17362-19480 GCA_964424205.1 uncultured Roseivirgaceae bacterium
GACTTTCATTTTTGCAATTGGGGTACTACTTTTGTTTTTCTAACAAAGGGGTCTGGTATATAGTTTTTCATTTTTGTTGTTATTGACACAAACCACGGAGAAATGAGAAAAAAAACTGTTAAATTTCACTAAGTTAACGACTATGTTGAGGGCACATACCACGGAGAAGAATTTTTTGGAATTCGTAATTTGAGAAAAAATTCAAACCTTCCTACAAACCAAAACCAAAGGTTTCTCATCCATTCCCGTCGTGGCAAATAAATACGTGTCACCTCCAGGTCTAATGCCAGTCTTTTTTCTAATCTGCTCCACCGTATTTGGAAAATTTCGGACGGTAATATTTGCCTTTTTGTTGGGTAGAAGTTTTAACAATGTCTTTTTATCATATTTGCAAGTGCTTTCACAAATAAAAACCCTTCCTGGAAAACCTTCTATATGTTTATCAGAAGTGTACAAATGACTATTCATATGAAGCTTTTCTAACTGGAAAAATTTGGCAATTGACCGATAGGCTCCTGCTTTTAGAATAGCGGCGTTGGGCTCGTAGATGTAACCTTTGGGCATCCCTAAAGTAACTTCCGCTGTTAATTCATCTTTTTTATAAAAACTGAACGCCTCTTTTATTTTTTGATTTTTTAAGTTAACTGTTGTTATTTCTGCTTCGCCAGAAAAATTCTTTTCCAATAAGTACAACACTTCCTTGCAGTCGTTTTTTACGGCTACAACATATACTTTTGATACGTTTTTGAGCTGTGTGAGCGCTTCCTGAATGTCGAGCATCGGTGCTGTTTTCAAAAGTATTTTATCCGTCACCTCAAATATTTTTTCTTTTAATGCTACTATATTTGGTTGGCTATCCTTGAGTTTAAAAATTTTAGAATTATGCTCTCCTCTCCTTGCTGGATCCAGATAAATACAATCTGCTTGGTGTTTATTATCTTTCAAAAAACTAGAAGCATCCGAATGATGAACCGCAATATTATCAGCCCGTAATTTTGCGAAATTGTGCGTTGCTAAGGCGCATAAGTTGGCCTCTTTTTCAACATAATGAATGCTTTTAAATGCCTTGCTGAAGTAATAGCTGTCCACTCCTGTCCCACCAGTGAGGTCTATAAGTACTTCTCCATTCAAAATTTCAGCTTTGTATTTAGCCGTTAGTTCAGAAGAGCATTGCTCCATAGGCAGACTAGGCGGAAAAATAATTTCATCTGTTTGATGCCAGGTAGCAAGTTTTGTTCTTGCTTTTTGCCGCGCTTTTATTTGTTGAACTACCGCTTTAATCGGGATGTTAGGATACTTTTTTTCATTCAGTGCCAGCTCAAAAATATCATCATTTTCATGCGCCAAGATAAACGCTTGAATATTTGCCGATGAAAGTAGATGACTCAACCCACTAAACTATTTTCAACAAGGTATTCTGCTATTTGTACGGCGTTGGTCGCTGCTCCTTTTCTTAAATTGTCGGCGACAATCCACATATTTAGTGTGTTTGCCTGTGACTCATCCCTGCGCAAACGTCCTATAAATACCTCATCACGATGGTGGGCGTTGATTGGCATGGGATACTTTAAGTTTTTGACATCATCTTCTACGATAATTCCATCCATTTCGCTCAAAATTCTCCTTACCTCTTCTAAATCAAAATCCTTTTTAAACGCTACATTGACCGACTCTGAATGTCCGCCCATAACAGGAATTCTAACTGCGGTTGCCGTAATATTCAAGCTATCATCTCCAAGAATCTTTTTGGTTTCATTCACCATTTTCATCTCTTCTTTGGTATAGCCATTTTCCTCAAAAACGTCAATATGTGGCAATGCATTCAGGTCTATTTGGTACGGATACACTTTTTCTCCATCGATGCCCGCTCTTTCATTCATCAACTGATCCACCGCTGCTTTGCCCGTTCCGGAAACCGACTGGTACGTAGAGATAACAAGTCTTTTTATTTTATATGCCTTGTGCAGTGGTGCCAATGCCAGTACCAATTGTATGGTCGAGCAATTCGGGTTGGCGATAATTTTATCGGTTACGCTCAGCTCATTGGCATTGATTTCCTGGACCACCAATTTGTTATTTGGGTTCATTATCCATGCCGATGAGTTATCAATCACTGTT
>CAYRIF010000031.1:0-19473 GCA_964424205.1 uncultured Roseivirgaceae bacterium
CATTCATTTCCCATCCAACCAGGAAAATACAAACTGGTATTCAGGGCTGACAAAGCAATGGGGAGTAAGTACACTTCCATCAAAAAATTTGAAATAAAAACTGGCGCAACAACCAATATCAAAGTGTTTTAAATTATTTTTGAGCATGCTTTCACACAGACAATTATTCCTAAAACACTTAGCCCAAACCACTGACTTTCCCTTGATGCTAGAAATAGAAAGAGCGGAAGGAATATATATGTATGGCTCGGATGGTGAAAAATATATTGATTTAATTTCAGGCATTGGCGTTAGCAACTTGGGACATTGTCATCCTGAGGTGGTCAGCGCTGTTAAAGACCAAGCCGAAAAATATATGCACCTCATGGTATATGGTGAGTATGTGCAATCACCACAGGTGCTACTTGCAAAAGCCATTACTGACACGCTTCCTGAAAGCTTAAACAATGTCTATTTTGTCAACTCAGGATCTGAGGCCGTAGAGGGTGCGATTAAATTAGCAAAAAGATTCTCTGGCCGACATGAAATTATCTCTTGCATCGATGCTTATCATGGATCAACCCACGGCGCATTATCTGTATGTGGCAATGAAGCTTTAAAGCAACCCTATAGACCATTGCTTCCTGGCATTTCACACATCAGATTTGGAAAAATTGGTGACTTGAAGGTAATATCAAATAAAACTGCAGCCATCATTATAGAAACAGCACAAGGAGAAGCAGGAATTCGAGTCGCAAATACCGACTATTTCAAAGCACTCAGACAGAAATGTGATGAAACAGGTACGCTATTGATACTAGACGAGATACAAACTGGATTTGGCAGAACAGGAAAGTTTTGGGCTTTTGAGCATTATGATATTTTTCCTGATATTCTAGTAGCGGCTAAGGGAATGGGAGGTGGCATGCCTATCGGTGCATTTATAGCTTCCGACGAACTGATGAAAGTATTAAGGAATGATCCGATGTTAGGACATATTACCACTTTCGGTGGGCATCCAGTCAGTGCTGCAGCTTCACTTGCTACCATCAATGTAATCAAAGAACAAAAGCTTCACCATGGAGTAGCGCTAAAGGCAAATCGATTTAAAAATTTACTCAAACATCCTAAAATAGTGAGTATACGAAACATCGGATTAATGATGGCAGTAGAATTCGAATCTTATGAAGTACTCAAGCCTATTATCGATAGGGCCATAGAACTTGGTGTGGTTACCGATTGGTTTCTGTTTTGTGATAATGCTATGCGCATTGCCCCACCATTGATTATCAGTAGTCAAGAAATTGATGATGCTTGTCGCATTATTTTGCAGGCTATTGAGGAGTGTTCCTAAATTTTACAACTATTCTTAGTGTCTTACTAAGACCTGTAGTTATTCAATAATTAGCTAAAATTTAATATATTTAGGTTAGCATATGACAAAACCACAATGGGAAGAAAATACGCCATACATAGCCAGGAACATTTCCATTTTGTTACTTTTACCGTCGTTTATTGGTTAGATGTATTTATACGAGAAGAATACAGAAATATCTTTATAGAATCACTTAGGTATTGTCAAAAAGAAAAAGGTCTACTCGTAGGGGCTTGGTGTATTATGTCAAGTCACATTCACCTGGCTATCGGAACATCGGGAGATCAAAAACTACAAGACACCATTAGAGACTTGAAAAGTTATACTTCAAGGCACACTAGAAAATATATGGAAAACAATCCGCAAGAAAGTAGAAAGGATTGGATGTTATGGATGATGAAGAGAGCGGGAAATAAAAAATCTAATAATAAAGACTTTCAGTTTTGGCAACAACATAACCATCCCATTGAATTATCAAATAACGAGATTATGCAACAACGAATAGATTATATTCATAATAATCCTGTAGAAATTGGACTTGTTGAAAATCCTTCAGATTGGTTATGTAGTAGCGCAAGAGATTATGAAGACAGAAAGGGTCTGATTGATATTTACTTTCTTGAATGATTGGGAGTGTAGTCTTAGCGAGACGCTAAGACTAGGCAGCTTCCTCTAGTGAACTTTCTGGTTTTAGCGTCTCGCTAAAACCCAATTAAATTCATTTCACAATTACAGGCTATTGTGGAGCGGAAAATAAAAAATTCAATAATAAAGACTTTCAGTTTTGGCAACAACATAACCATCCCATTGAATTATCAAATAACGAGATTATGCAACAACGAATAGATTATATTCATAATAATCCTGTAGAAATTGGACTTGTTGAAAATCCTTCAGATTGGTTATGTAGTAGCGCAAGAGATTATGAAGACAGAAAGGGTCTGATTGATATTTACTTTCTTGAATGATTGGGAGTGTAGTCTTAGCGAGACGCTAAGACTAGGCAGGGCTATTTCGCATCTCTATATTTTTTCTTTCTAAGAACCTAGCCAACACACACCTCACCCCTTCAACCTCACCACCTCTTCCTGTAAATCTTTTAAAATCACCGATAGCTTATCCAATGAAATGTCATTAGCATGATTAGGATCCGGAAAAGAAACAGAAATAAAGGCTTTCGCTTCCCATATTTCTAATACTTCACTCGGTTCAATGTTATATGGTGAGTAGGCAATGTTATCTGAAACAAGTGCGAGTTTATTTTTCTCTTCCAGATAATTAAATACTCTCTTGTACACCACACCCTCCTTATTGGTCACTAGCACATAGGTTTTTCCATTTTTTATTGCTGCGATTTTATCAATGTAACTGCCAATTACAATGGTGCCTGATTGCAATGGTAGCATGGAGTCTCCAGATATTTCAAAAGCACGATAAGTGGCGCTTTTTGGTAGATTTGGTAATTGAAATTTAGGGAGTTCCTGAATGAACTCAGTATCTGCATAACCATTTAAATAACCCGCTGCTGCTTTTTGAGGTACTAATTCTATATTTTCATTATCCTGCTTATCAACAGTGATTGCCAAAACTTTTAGTCGCTCCTTTGTTGAACCGCTATTCGGTAAGTTGGCAATGTCTTTTGTAATCAATGTGTCCACATCTACATTAAATACTTCGGAAATATTTATTAGATTATTGAGAGGGGGGTCAGCCCTGCCCTCTTCATAAGCACCTACCAACGACCTTTTAATATTTATCTTTTCCGCGAATTGTGCTTGTGTGTAGCCGTGTTTTTTTCTTAAATACCTAATATTATTATTAATCATTTTCATAACACATATTTTTAGCTACTAATCCTTAAAGACCATAAAGTTTGATTGGTATTCCTGCTTTTTTCCTACATTATAGAGGTGCGAATGCTGATAGCTATCAGAGCGCTGTATCTTTAGTAATCTCGCAGTAATTTCTTCTACCACTTTTTTCAAAGTAGTACCAGCATCAACCAATGTGTAACCATGCATTTTTTCATCACCAGAGGTTGTTACGTGAAATTTTACTTGGTGCTTTCCAGACTTTAGTTTTTTACTTTGCAATTTTAGCTCCATACTTCTTGATCTTTTAGATAAGATTAATACTATTATTATTAGTATTTTGATGTAAATATAAGATAAATATTCACATAATACTAATATAATTAGTATTATCTCTAAAAAAAATAGTTTATAAGTGCTTTTTCTTCCCTCAAGTACAAAAAGATATAATTTATTAGATATTTTTGCAGTATATCATTTATTTTTATTACTTTTCAAAGATATATTGCGCATATAGCTTATTTGATGAAACATTTTTTCACACTTACGGTAGTATTCCTTTCCAACATCACCATACTAATGGCACAGCAATCTAAAATTGATAGCTTGACTAACAGATTAGGAAAAAACTTGGCTGATACTTCGCGGGTTAATGTCTTAAATGAACTTTCAAAATCTTATTGGCGAATAAACCCTGACAGTAGTATTTTATTTGGACAAGAGGCATTAACACTAGCTAAGCAATTAAAATTTAAGAAAGGTGAGGCTGCTGCATTGTCACGAATAGGCAGTGGTCATTATCATTTAGGAAATTATAGGGATGCAATTAACTACGCAGAAGATGCCATCAAAATATATAAGCAACTGGGGTTGAATAATTTTCTTCTGAGCTCTTATAGTAATATTGGCATTGCCTATAATGATTTAGAAGACTATGCGAAAGCTGAAAAATATTTGTTGAAATCATTGGCAATTGCCAGAAGTATTGGAGATACAAAAAGAGAAACCGTATTGCTATACAATATGGGTTGGAGTGCTGAAACAAGAGGCGACTTTTCGTTGGCATTAACTTATCTAATAGAAGCCTTGGAAAAATCCGAGAAGGAAAACTTTCCACAAATAATCTCAAGATCACTAAGTAATATTGGTGAAATATATCTTCAGAAGAAAGAGTATGAACAAAGCATTAAATATCTAAATCGTTCTTTAGAATTGGCTAGAAAACAAAATGACATGACCGCTGTAAGTAATGATTTAATATCCATAGCTGATGTGTACCAAGATTTAGGGAAACATGAAAAAGCAATACAATTGTACCGTGAATCTTTGGAGCATAAAATACAATTGCATCACCGCTTAGATGAAATGAGGGTATTGTGCCGTATCGCCAATTCGTATCGAGAACTGGAAGAATACGGCAATGCACTGGTTAATTTGGATAAAGCATATAGAATAGTGAAAGAATTGGATTTTCCCATTGACTCCTATTGGTATTATTCATCAAAGGACGAAGTTTTGTATGCAATGAAAAACTATAAAGCTGCCTTAAAAACTGCCAATATCAGTTTTTCATATGCCGAAAAATCAGAGAATAAGGAAAAAATAAGAGAGACTTCTTTGATGCTATATAAAATTAATAAATCACTTGGGGATTACAAAAATGCTTTGAAGTACAATGAATTATACAAAATCTATTCAGATAGTTCATTTACTTTAGAGAAAGAAAAGGAAATTAATCGTCTCACATTAATACATGAACGAGTGGAAAGAAAAGCGTTGAAGAAAGAAAATTTGCTTAAAAGCGAACAACTTAGTTTGCGTAATAAAGAAATTGAGCATGGAAAGTCAAGGGAAAAAATGATGGCTGCCATTGCCCTACTATTGGCGGCATTTTTAATTGCAATACTGATTAGTAGAAAGAAAATTAAACACACAAATCAAGTATTAAATGCTAACAAAGAAGAGTTGCTAGAGAAAAATGAAGAGATTAAAACACAATCTCTTAGGTTAAAAGAAGCCAATGATAAGATAAGTTCAATCAATGAAAATTTAGAAGTAGCAGTCCAAAGGCGCACCTTAGAGTTGCTAGAAAAAAACAAACAGCTTGACCATTATACCTTCATCAATGCACACAAGTTGCGTGCACCTGTAGCACGAATTCTCGGGCTAGCTTCTCTTATGAGTTTAACAAATTCTAACAAGGAAATCCGAAAAATCATGGCGCTTACGAAAACGGAGGTGAAGGCACTGGATGAAATAATTAAAAAAATTCGCGAAACCTTAGAAGAGAAAAACTAATTAATTTCTACTTAATATATATTCCAATCTTAGTTTCTTTTAAAACTAATTTCCACTACTTTTGCAGGCTTAAATTTATAATATGATAGCGGCACAAAACATATCCCTACAGTACGGAAAACGTATCCTTTTTGATGAGGTAAATATTAAATTTACCGAAGGAAACTGCTACGGCATCATCGGTGCCAATGGTGCTGGAAAATCCACTTTTCTTAAAATCCTTTCTGGTGATATTGATCCTAACTCTGGCATCGTTACGATAGATCCAGGCAAAAGAATGGCAGTATTGCGTCAAAATCATGCCGAGTATGATGAAGTCAATGTACTGGATACGGTAATGATGGGACACACCAAAATGTGGAATATAATGAAAGAAAAAGATGCTATTTATGCTAATCCTGATTTTTCAGAAGCAGATGGAAACCGAGCTGCTGAACTGGAAGGAGAATTTGCTGAAATGGATGGATGGAATGCTGAACCCGACGCTGCTGCATTATTGAGCAACATTGGCATTGTTGAAGCAGATCATTTCAAACTTGTCAAAGAACTAGATGGCAAGCAAAAAGTACGGGTGTTACTTGCGCAGGCATTATTTGGAAATCCTGATATCTTAATCCTTGATGAACCTACCAATGATTTAGATATTGCCACCGTTTCTTGGTTAGAAGATTTTCTATTGGAATTTAAAAATACCGTAATCGTAGTCTCTCATGATAGGCATTTTTTGGATACCGTATGTACGCATGTAGCGGATATAGACTTTGGTAAAATAAAACTGTTTACAGGAAATTATACGTTTTGGTACCAGTCTAGTCAATTAGCATTACAACAACGCGCTTCTTCTAACAAAAAGGCGGAAGAAAAAAAGAAAGAGCTACAAGCGTTTATTGCACGATTTAGTGCCAATGCCTCAAAATCTAAGCAAGCAACAAGCAGAAGAAAGCTACTGGATAAAATAAATATTGAAGACATTCAGCCTTCTACAAGGCGCTATCCAGCCATTATTTTCAAGCAATTTAGAGACGCAGGGAAACAAATTTTAGAAGTCAGCAAATTGACTAAAACGCTGGATGGCAATGTACTATTTAAGGACTTGGAATTCACCATTAATAAAGGAGAGAAAATCGCTATTCTGAGCAAGAATAGTTTGGCAATCACTTATTTATTTAAAATACTGGCCGGGGAGGAAAAAGCTGATACTGGTGATTTTGCTTTTGGTCAGACCATTAGAACAGGATATTTGCCAAATGAAAACAATAGTTATTTCAACTCAGACGACACGCTCATTGACTGGCTAAGAGCGTATTCTGAAAACAAAGACGAAGTATATGTTCGAGGATTTTTAGGTAAAATGTTATTTTCAGGGGATGATATTTTCAAAAAAACAAATGTCCTTTCGGGTGGTGAAAAAGTAAGGTGTATGCTTTCCAAAGTAATGCTTTCAGAGGCTAACGTTCTGATGTTAGATGAACCAACAAATCATTTAGATTTGGAATCAATTACTGCCCTAAATAATTCACTGATTAATTACCCAGGAACCATCATGTTTACGTCACATGATCACGAATTTACGCAAACCGTAGCCGATAGAATAATAGAAATTACGCCAAATGGGTTCATTGATAAACTAGCAACGTATGATGAATATGTAACCAACGAAAAAACGACAGCGCAAAGAGAAGCACTTTATGCCAAGCAATAATTACACAACCATTCAAAGCCTGGATGAACTTGATGCTATCATCTCAGAAAACTTAGGGGTACTCCTCTATTTCTCTAATGCCGCATGCAATGTGGGGGAAGCCTTTGAGCCAAAGGTCCAGCGATTATTGGAAGAAGAATATCCGAAAATACCGTTTTACTATGTAGATATGAATCAGACACCAGCCATATCTGCCAAGTATAGCGTTTTTGTAATGCCAACAATAATAGTCTTTTTTGATGGCAAAGAGACCATTAAAAAAAGTCGTCATATTGGAATAGCTGAACTAGCTAATGCAATAAGACGACCTTATTCGTTGATTTTTGATTAGGGCAAAAAATGCAATCAACGCTACCTATTTCAAAGAATACTACTCGACAACAATTTCTGCATCTGCCGCATTCTTTTTAACAGACTCAATTCCGTTAGCACAGCCTGAACCTGTTGCGTACATTTGACTTGTTCCAATAACTTCTCCGTTACCTGCTTTTAATACAAAAAACGCTTTCCCATTTGCCGCAGTTTTAGTTTCGTACTTGCCATCACCAGCATTTTTCTTTACAGAAGCAATACCATTGTCGCAACCTGCTTTCGCCTTGTAACCTTCACTTCTTAAGATTACCTCACCATTACCTGCTTTTAAGTTAAAGTAATACTGATCATCATTTCCTGTAAATATTGTGAATTTTCCCATTGTTATATTTTTTTGATTAATTAATTTATACCAGCAACATAATACTTTTAGTTTCAAAATCCAAAATCCTATAGATTTTAATCCAAACGCTAAGACATAAATAGGTTCGGATTTTCTTAATTTCACTATTATATGAGTGGACTTGACATAAATTCGTGGTTACTCCATCTTTTTTATGGCAGACAAACTTTCGTTGTTTTTTCCGCCTTTATTATACTAAATTATCTATTTTCGTGTTTGTATTTTAAATACCATTTTTCCATAGTAAAGCGATTTGCAGTATAAAACAATTAACATATGAAAATTTTAGTTTTCACATTTTTTTTAATGTTGCTACTTACCTTCTCCTGCAAGCATTATCCTGATTTGGCAGAGATTTATAAAAATCCTTTAGATACGGGAGACTGCGACCCTAACGTCATCTATTTTGACAAAGATGTCCTCCCTCTTTTATCGTCAAATTGCGCTATTTCTGGCTGCCATGATAGCAAAACAAAAAGGGAAGGTTACAATTTTACCAATTACGCGACGGCTGTCTCAAAGGGGGTCAAATCTGGAAATGCAAGTAGCAGCAAAATATATAAAGTAATGGTAAAAAACCCAAATGACGAGGAGTTTATGCCACCCAAACCCATGCAACCGTTAAGCACAGCGCAAAGAGATATTATCTATAATTGGATTGAGCAAGGAGCAAAAAACTTAACCTGTAACCCTGGCCAATGTGATATGAATAATATAATGTACAGCAATACCATATCTCCCATCATTCAAAATAATTGTACCGGCTGCCATAGTGGTGGCAACCCCGCTGGTGGCGTTAAAATAACAAATTATAGTGAAGTTAAAACCCTAGTCGATAACGGAAGCCTATCAGGAACTATCAATGATAAAGCTGGCTATCCTAAGATGCCACCTTCTGGCAAACTACCTGATTGCGATATACAACAATTGGAAAAATGGATGAATGATGGCGCTCAAAATAATTAAATATGCCGATAAAAACACTTTTAATAATTGCTTACTTTCTTTTAATCTTTGGGATAAATGGCTGTTACTTTGACAATGAAGAAGAACTATACCCAACTACTAATTGCAATACAAATCAAGTAACATTCTCAAATACAATTTCGCCGCTAATTACCAATAGTTGCGCCACAACAGGATGCCATGTGGCTGGTACTGGAAGAGTTTTGTTGACAAATTATGCCGAAATAAAAACCGTCATAAATGCTGTTGAAAAAAGAACCATTACAGATAAGAACATGCCCCCATCAGGATCTTTATCTGTTTGTGATCTGAGTAAATTAAAGAAATGGATTGATGAGGGTGTTCCTAATAATTAATTGATGTTATATAAAAAAATATTATTGCTACTTTCATTTCATATACTACTGATTAACAGCGTTTTATCACAAAATTATGAAGAATTATTTAAAGGAACTAGGGTTGTCAATGGGCATTCAGTGAATGCCCAAAATGAAGGGGAATTGGAGTTTTTAATTGAGCATCGATTTGGAAGAATCAATGGAGGGGCTTATAATCTATACGGACTCGATCAGTCAACTATTCGTTTCGGATTAGAATATGGTATAAAAAATTGGGCAAGTGTTGGCGTAGGCAGAAGCTCATTCAAAAAGACATTTGATGGGTTCGCTAAGATAAGACTCTATCGGCAGCAATTTGGCGAAAAAGAAGTTCCCTTTTCGCTTACCTTACTAAGTTCAGTTGCACTTAATTCTTTGAAGTTTCAAGATCCGTCAAGAAAGAATTACTTTTCATCGAGACTATCTTTTGCGCATCAAATATTGATTGCTCGAAAATTCACAGAAAGACTCTCTTTGCAGTTAATGCCTACTGTGGTGCATAGAAATCTAGTGCCTACAAAAGCAGAAAAGAACCTTGTTGTATCAGTAGGGATTGCAGGAAGGTACAAAATAACGAAAACCCTTGCTACTTCTATAGAGTATTATTATGTATTGCCTAATCAATTGCCCAAAATGTATCATAACTCTTTAGCCATAGGATTTGAAATTGATACTGGTGGTCATGCGTTTCAATTCCACTTTACAAATTCTACTGGCATGTTAGAGCGGGATTTTATAGCAGAAAATAGTGGTGATTTTAATCATGGTGACATTCACTTAGGGTTCAACATTACTAGGGTATTCAAAATTAAAGGAAGAAGGTATTGATGATGAAAACTAGTAGGTATTTAATAATTTTTACTGTTTTGCTGGTCATCCTATTGACAAGTGAATCTTTTAGGAAAACAGTTACTACATGGAATATAGATACGCCTGTTGCCAAGGTGCTTTACGGTTTAGGAGAAGCGCATCCAAATCATTATTTCGTACCCACTGAAAAACAAATGAGACAAGGAAAGGAATTTGTTTTTGAAGGAAAAACCACCAATAATAACGGTAAAAAAACACGGTATATAAGCAAGTATTATATGTGTACTAGTTGCCACAACACAAAACGCGAAGACCCTGATTTAAGACATCACAATCCCGACACCAGATTGGCTTATGTTAAAGAAAAGGGATTGCCCTTTTTGCAAGGCACCACTTTTTTTGGGATAGTTAATAGAACGCACTGGTATAATGGTGATTACGTAAAAAAATATGGAAAAGAGGTAGAAGCTGCCAATAACGACTTGCGGGAAGCCATCCAGCTATGTGCGGTTGGCTGTTCCCAGGGCAGGGAAATGAAACCTTGGGAAATAGATGCAGTACTTGCGTATTTCTGGTCTCTTCAACTCAAATTAAGGGACTTAGGCATGACAGAAGCCGAACTTGCTGACCTCAACGAACAATCAGCCAATGCTAAAAATCATGAAAAATTGATAACACATATTAAATCCTATTATGAGCAAACCTCTCCTGCTACTTTCGCTGATTCACCTCCTAACAAGAAAAAGGGATTTGAAAACATAACAGGTAACCCTGAAAATGGAAAAGATCTATACGAAATCAGCTGTTTGCATTGCCATAAAAAAAATGGCGTATCTAAATATTTACTAGACAACTCTAAAGTTTCTTTCAAAGAACTCAAAAGGAATATTCCTCGTAATAAGCACTTTTCTCTGTATCAGATAATCGCCTATGGCACCTATGCCATTCCAGGACACAGACCCTATATGCCTAATTACCCACTTGAAAAAATGAGCCAACAGCAAGTGGAAGATTTGAGGGCCTACATTGAATTGAAGGCAAAATAATTACCTCCGTTTTTATGACAATAATTAGCTTGTTAGGTGACATTCATCATTGTAATACTTTCTAAATATTTCTTCATTTAAGTAAAATAAATAGGAAACCGTACTATTATGAAAAACTTACTCATTTTGGGTGCAGGTACTTCTGGTACCATGATGGCAAATCACTTGGTTTCGAAACTGCCAAAAGAGGTTTGGAAAATTACCATCGTTGATCAATTCAAAACACATTATTATCAACCTGGTTTTTTATTCTTACCTTTTGACATTTACGGCACAAAACAGGTTAAAAAAAAAGGTAAAAAGTTTATTCCAAAAGGAGTAAAATATATACAAGAAAGAATTGATCTCATAGATGCTGAAAGTAATGCTGTTCATTTGGAAAAAGGTAAAATCTTACTATACGATATACTAATTATCGCCACAGGCACTAAAATTGCCCCTGAAGAGGTAGTGGGTATGAAAGGACCAAAATGGCGGGATGACATTTTTGATTTTTATACGTTTGAAGGAGCCAAAGCATTAAGAAACAAGCTGCGCAAATGGGACGGCGGAAAATTGGTAATTCATATCTCCGAAATGCCTATCAAATGTCCTGTCGCCCCGCTGGAATTCGCATTTTTGGCAGACACTTATTTTAAGAACAAAGGAATGAGAGATAAAGTAGATATAACTTTTGTAACACCCCTTCATGGTGCATTTACAAAACCAAAAGCAACCAAAGCGCTCCACTATCTATTAGAGGAAAAAGGAATATCCGAAGTAAGCAATTTCAATATAGAACAAGTCGATTATAAGCATAATAAAATAATTGATTATGGTGGTGCTGTAGTAGCATATGATTTATTAGTAACGATTCCTCCAAATTTAGGAGATAGTGTTATGGAACGTTCTGGTTTAGGAGATGATTCAAATTTTATACCAACCAACAAGGCGACATTACAAACGCTTGCACATGATAACATTTTTGCGATTGGCGATGCTACTAATATACCAGCCTCTAAAGCAGGTTCCGTGGCTCATTTTGAGGCAGAAATACTTACCGAAAATATTACCCGATTCATTAATGGACAGCCCTTAAAAGAAGAATTTGACGGACACGCGAACTGTTTCATAGAAACTGGCAACGGAAAAGCATTATTAATTGATTTCAACTACACACAAGAACCTGTAGAAGGCACGTTTCCATTTCCTGGAATAGGTCCGCTACGCCTCCTGAAGGAAAGTAGGATGAATCATATGGGAAAAATGGCATTCAAGTGGATTTATTGGAATATGCTCATCAAAGGAATACATATTCCTTTTGTATCTGCAACGATGAGCAAAAAAGGCAAGCACCTTGAAAAAGTTTAAGTGAATATAAATTAACATTTTATTATACAATTATGGAGAATACAATTGCAAACAATACGGTAGCAGTAAATGAAGATGGTTATTTGACAGATTTCTCGCAATGGACCAAAGGGATAGCCGAATCAATAGCGGAGCAAGAAGGCATTAATTTGAGTGATCGTCATTGGAAAGTCATCAATTACCTGCAAGAGAAACACAACAAGGAAGAAGCACTTTCGATTAGAGGCATCAAGAAAAGCGGGGTTATTGGTATTAAGGAGTTTTATGAACTTTTCCCTGGGGGACCTTTAAAAAAAGCCACGAAAATTGCGGGCATTCCAAAACCAAAAAGTTGTATTTAAAGAAATATAGCGTTTGAGGTACGGAAAATTATCGATTGTATATTATTTCGTAAATTATTTTTGATAATCCCAAGACAACCTTGAAACCATTAAAGTAACAGTAGCACAATGAAAATATTAAGATTATGGCAACTAAAGTAAAAAAAATGCTTTTCATTCTCTCAAAAGCAACAATTGACAATGTTTATGCCGCTTTCATAATGGCAAATGGCGCAAGAATGGAAGGCATTGAAGCAGAGATTTTCTTTACCTTCTTTGGTCTAGAAGCAATTCAAAAGAAGAAATTGGAACATTTGCATGTTGCAACCGTTGGCAATCCAGCCATGCATATTCCTACACTACTTGGCGGATTGCCAGGCATGGAAATAGTAGCAACTAAAATGATGAAAAAAGAAATGGAAAATTTAGACCTACCTTCAGTGGGCGAATTTCTTGAAATACTTTCAGACTCAGGCTGTAAATTATGGGCTTGCAAATTAGCAGTAGATATGTTCCATTTGGAAAAAGAAGACCTCATAGAAGAAATTGAAGGTATTTTAACAATAGGTGACTTTTATAATCGTGCAGATCAAGAAGGCGTACAACTGCTATTTATATAACCAAAACCACCTTAGTTTTAGCAACCATTTTTGTGAGTATGACGTTTTTTTACAACCCTAACCAAGACTAGGATTTGCTGAAAATGCGTATCTTCTCCGTGCTCTGCGTTCCTCAATAGTCGTTATCTTAGTGGGATTAAAAGATTTTTCTCCTTTCTCTATGGTCTGTGTTTGTGCAGAACACCCCTTAACATCCTCTTTCATGTATTTCCGTTAACCTAATAAATGAATATTAATTCTTTGATATTCAGAATTTGACATTTTTCAGAAGACCCTAATAAAACTTTATCACTACCTAAACAGCAAAACCTCAGGTCTAGAAAAATCAAAATCATCTAATCGCAATCGGCTTCTGCTTCCAAAATCCAATGAATTTTGATTATTTCCATTAGGGGTTGCAGGATAAAAAGCAAACCTGATCAATACATTGTCAAAAATGACATTATCATTATGCAGCCGTGCTCCTATGCCGTAGCCATGATACAATGTGCTTTTCAAAAAACTTCGCCGATTAGAAATAATACCAACATCTGCAAAGGCGAATAAGGCGGTTTTGAATCCCAAAATATGAAAAGGGGAAAAAGCGACACTTTCTGCTTTTATGTTGATTCGCTTATCACCTCTGAAAAATCTGTCATTTAACCCGCGTATACCATTTTCATTTCGCAGGTGAATATATTCATCATCATATCTTCTCAAGCCATGGGTGTATCCTACCTTCAAGAAGTGACGAAACGCCCATCTACTTCGGCGGTACAGGTTACTAAAGAAGCGAACCTCCGTTTTCAAAACCCCTTGCTCTCCCCCACCATCTCTGATAAAACTCCCGATAGCAAAATCATATTTTAAATATCCTTTCCTAAAAATAAAACCGCCTTTACTAAAGCTCACATTCCAATAATACCGATCCTGGTACTCATTAAATTCTTTACCAAAGGTAACATCAAATCTATAGCCAACTGGAATATCTTCTGTAGCACCATATTGCAAAACCAAGCCGCTTTTCTGATAATTCCTTTTATTAAACCCTACTTTTAAAAGAATTGTCTTTTTGTTATAAAACGTCTGATTGGTATCCAAACTCACCACAGGTCTTTTGATATAATCAACAGCTGAGCCTCCAATTCCTAATAAAATACGTTTTTTATCAAAAGCAGCAGTGCTGGACATATCAAACCCTTTAGCAAACCACGCATCTGCAAAGTTATATTTTGTGAAGAATTCAATATTCTCACCTGAGTCTAGCAATCTGAAGTTTATACGCTCAGTATGCGCTATGCTTACTCCCCCAGCCGTTTTAATCTCAGAAGATACAAAGCCTCTACCAATATCCGCCCCCACGGTTTTATATGTTGCGCTCGTGGCAAAATCAAAATTTGCATCAACAAAAGTATGTTTGATATTGGCAATTTTATAGCGCCCCTCATACCCTATTTTTGGTGTCCTTGATTGATCATAAAGTATCTTATTCCGCAACTCATTACCCAACCCAAAGAGATTTTCTTCATCAAGAATCACGTTAAATTTTGTTGGACTTGAATAACCACCATCAATCTCTATAGACCAAACATCCTTTGTTACAATGAGCAAATCATACTGTTCATCATTATTTGGAATTGTTACAAAATAAATCTTAGCATCACGAATATAAGGCAATCGGCGGACTAGACGCTCACTTTCTGCCACTTCACGTGGGATTATTAAACTTCCCGCTTCTAACAATAGATTTTTTCTAATCACCCACCTTTTGGTCAACGCATGAATACCATTTCCTAATTTATTGAATCCAGTGTTATTATAATAGTTGGTATCAGGAAAATGTGTGCCGAAAGATTCTAATCTCTTTACAATAATATTTCGAACCCGTTTTCCTGCATATTTTTGGAAGGAATTTTCATTCTTTTTTGTTACATCTTTCTTTTTTTGAGTGGTATTATCATAATTAGGGCTAGAAAAAAGTAAACCGAATATTTCTTTCCCCACATTGGTTTTTTCCATTCGATATTCCAAGTTGGTATAAAATTTCGACTCACTTTCGCCAGTGCCAGGTTGTAGTCGTCTCGTTTTCCAGTAAGGCAATATTAATGCGGTATCAAAATGAAAATATTCCCTCTTTTGGTCAATATACGCATAGGTATGCGCCTTGATAACCAATGTATCCAATTCATCTGATGTTTTAGAATTTTGTGCATTAACAAATGAAGATAGACTTGTTATTAGTCCAAGCGTGAATAACACTTTTGAAAATATAATATCGAAAAATTTAGTCAGTACCATTGGCAAGTATTATTTTATGATTGGGATTTCTACTTTAAACGTGGTTCCAATCCCTTTTTCTGAATCTAAGCTTACCTTTCCTTGCAGTTTATTCACAGATTCTTTTAAAATATATAATCCTAAGCCTGTTCCATAAGTTTTATGGCCAGTTGTAAAAAACATATCAAACACGCTATCTTGGTAATTTCTATCAATACCAATTCCATTATCCTCACATATTATCTGGAATTGCTTCGGACTACTATCTATAGTAATCGTAATTTGCGGATGAGGTTTACTTAAATCATGGTATTTAATCGCATTGGAAATTAGATTAGACAAAATTAATTGCAGTCTTAATTTGTCTGTATATATCATCAACTTCGCTGAAGGTACAATTATATACTTTATACTACTTGCGCCTACCATAAAACTTAGCTCTGCCACTGTTAGTTTTATCATACTTACAATATCAATATCAGTCTTTTGAATAGCATACTTTTCATTTCTGGAAAAATCAGCTATCTCCTTTATAAAGTCACCTAACCGTTTAAGACTTTTTTCCAACATTTCTATATATTCCAAAACACCGCTATTCTCACTAAATTCTAATCGCATCAGATTGGTTAACCCCAGTGCTGAAGTGATAGGTGCTCTTAATTCATGAGAAGTGCTGTAAGAAAATTTATCAAGTTCCTGGTTCTTTTTATTCAACGCTTCTATATTTTCTTCTAGTTGATTTCTCACTAGTACACGCTCAGTGATATCTAACATGGTACCATATAAGTATTCCACTTCACCAAAACTATTCAGTCTTTTTCTAGTAATGGCTTCTAGATACCTTGTTTCACCATTATCGGTAATGTATCGCAACTCGAAAAAATCTTTCTCTGGACTACTCATCCACATTTTTAACCTTTCCTTGTATCCATCGATATCATCGGGATGAATATACTTGAGATATTCCTTTGGCGTAGGCGCAGGATTTTTTACATCCCAATTTAGAATTCTATATAACTCGTCAGACCAGTAAGTTCTGTTAGACCGTGCATCATATTCCCAGTGTCCAAGTTTTGCTAGTTTTTGTGCCTCTCTATAGGAGGATTCCCTTTCTTTTAATTCAATTTCTTTTAACTTTCTGTCAGTGATGTCCATCAAAACACCATACATTTCCAATACTTCATTATTATCATTCACCCGCTTTTGTGCGGTCCCTTCAATATACTTTACAATATTTCCTTTTAGCAGTATCCTGAATTGGAAATTTAGTGGATCCGGGTTTTTCAATGTCTCTAGATGGCTTTTGTAATAACTTTTTCTGTCATCGGGATGAATATATTCAAGGTATTGGTTTAACAATGGCGCCCCTAGTGCTGGATCTCTCCTGAATATTCTAAAGATCTCATCAGACCAAATCACTTGATTATTATGCAAGTCTAACTTCCAACTTCCCAAATGCGCTAATCTTTCTGCATCTTTATAAAAATCCTCACTTTCTTGTAACTTTATTTCTTTAATTTTCCTACCTGTGACATCCATCAAGGTTCCAAACAGGGTACTCACCTGATCATTCCCGTCTATTTTCTTTCGTACAACACCCTCCACATACTTAATGCTACCATCATTTCGTATTATTCTAAAAATATATTTTCCAGAGTCTACTCCCCCAATTGCCTCGTTAAAAATTTTAACATATTTGTCGCGATCATTTGGATGAAGATATGCTATAAATTCACCTAAAGATGGTGCCCCTAATGCTTGATCTCTACCAAATATGTTATATACCTCTTCAGACCAATAGCCTTGCTCTTTGATTAAATCAAATTTCCAATTACCCAAATGTGCAATTTTTACTGCTTCTTTATAAAAGGCTTCACTTTGCTTTAGTTTTGCTTTAGTTTTTAAAAGTATTAATGCTTCCTCCTCCCTTTTTATTCTAATTTCTTTTTCATTCAAAAAATTGTCTAGAATAATATTCCGTGCTAATAATATAATCACTAAAAACGTAACATTAATCCATATAAACATAAATGAATTTAACATCCACTGAAGTACCTGAAAATTCGTCAAGGGTGCAACAATCAGAATTTTAAAATGAATGAGTAGTCCAACAGTATTAATTAGAATAAAGTTAAACATGAGCAGGGCAAATACAATAGATGCTTTCTTAAAAATGGATAAAATAACCGTGGAAGTAAGTAGCCATATCCAAAACATGCCATCAAGCCCTATGTTATATAACGAGGTGCCAGCCGCTACGTATAACATGACTACCGTCAGGTATAAACGAAAATTGAAAGGCGTATTTCTAAATATGTTTATAAACAGTATAGCGCAAAAGACTAGGGCTTCTAATGCTTTCACAGAAGAAGACATTTCCTCCCAATGTAAAAAGGCATTTAGAATAATTGATACCGTTCCACCTAACAAAAGGGAAATATGAATATTACGAAAGACGTCCTCCCTCCATTTAAGTAAGATTTCATTGGTCTCAAAATCGTAATCATGAAATAATATCATTTACAGTATTGGATTTTGGTGTGATAAATAGTAAAATTAATATAAAAAAAACTTTCTATTCTAAAATACTGCAAATAATTCGCCAAGATATGAGGTAACTACTTTAATATAAAAAATAAGCAAACAACAGTCCCTTCCTATTGAGAGAACTTTCCTTTTAATGCGGCTAAAGCATCATTCATATTTTGTGGTTTCTCTTTCCTATCAAAAACTGCTTTAGACTTTTTATGCGCTGTTTTAGGTTTTTTCCCGTGAGGCATCTCACCCTTCATGCTCAATGCAATGCGTTTGCGAGAAATCTCAATTTCCATTATTGTAACGTCCACTTTTTGATTTACTTTAACTACCTCATTGGGATCAGCAATAAAACGATTTGCCAACTGAGAAATATGCACCAACCCATCTTGATGCACACCAATGTCTACAAAAGCACCAAACTTGGTGACATTCGTGACTATACCTGGTAGTTTCATTCCAATTTTCAAATCTCCAACTTCGTTGACTCCTTCTTCAAAAGAGAATGCTTCAAATGCAGCGCGAGGGTCTCTTCCAGGTTTATTCAATTCAGATAAAATATCATTTAGTGTTGGCAGTCCTACCTCTTCACTTAGATAATGATGTAGGTTAATTTCCCTTCTCTTAGCTGGATCGCTTACAAGTTTCTCTACATTTACTCCAATATCCTTAGCCATTGTAGTTACCAATGCATACCTTTCTGGGTGCACCGCACTATTATCTAATGGATTTTTTGCCTCAGCAATTCGCAAAAAACCTGCAGCTTGTTCAAATACTTTATCTCCTAGCCTGGGTACTTTTTTTAATGCCGCACGACTTCTAAAAGCACCATTTTCATTTCGGTAGTTGACTATATTTTTGGCAATAACATCGCCTACTCCCGAAACATAGCTCAGGAGCTCCTTGCTTGCTGTATTCACCTCAACCCCCACTTTATTCACACAGCTACTGACCACATCATCCAATGATTTTTTTAATAGGCTTTGATCCACATCATGCTGGTACTGCCCTACCCCAATTGATTTAGGATCTAATTTTACCAACTCAGCCAATGGATCCATCAACCTTCTTCCAATAGATACTGAACCCCTCACCGTCAAATCAAAATCTGGAAATTCCTCTCTTGCTGATTCTGACGCAGAATAAATGGAGGCACCACTCTCATTCACAACTACAACGGTAACTTTAGTATCAAATTTAATATTCCTGACCAGCGATTCTGTTTCTCGTCCTGCCGTACCATTCCCTATTGCAATAGCTTCAATATTATACTTTTTTACCAATTTTATTAATAACAACTCTGATTCCTTTGT
>CAYRIF010000032.1:0-19447 GCA_964424205.1 uncultured Roseivirgaceae bacterium
CTACGTTGCAAAACCTTTGAAATAGCACACTATGTCTGCAGGTTTCGACGCCTTGCGGCTACACGAAGCTAATCGCATGAATAATGCGGGTTAAGTGTTAGATTGTCGCAACTAAGCATCGCCAAACCATTATATCTTCAAGACAAAATCAATCAAATCAATTTTATTGTTGTCAATTTCCAGCTTCTTGCGAAGTCGATAACGAGCGATTTCCACTCCTCTCACCGAAATATTCATGAGGGGTGCAATCTCCTTTGTTGTCAGGTTCATTCTGAGGTAAGAGCAAAGTTTTAAGTCTTTCGGAGATAATTTAGGATACTTCTCACGTATTTTTCCTAGAAATCCTTCATGTGTTTCATCAAAATGCACTTCAAATTTTTTCCAATTAACATCATGAACGATGTCATTATCAATAGATTTGATTAACGTTGATAATTCTTTATATGGGTTTTTGGTTTTGACATTATTTTTAAGTTCTTGTAGTTTATCTTTTAGCTGAATCAAAAATTCATTTTTATGAATGACTTGCATGGTTGTGCTTGCCAGCTCCTTATTTTTGTGAATAATATCCGCCGCTAATTTTTCGTTCGTTAGTTTGATGATTTCACGCTCTTTCTTTTTTCTTATTTTGTCGAATTCTTTTTCTTTCTTTTTTAATGCTTTTCTTTGATTTTGTTTGAGTATTTCCTTCTCTTTGGCATGCGTTTTTTTACTGATGGTATTGATGCTTACTAGCAATGTAATGCCTAAAATAGTATAGGCTATATAGGCATAATTGCTTAGATACCATGGCGGTAAAATTTGGAATGCATAGCTGGTTTCCCTACCCGCTACACCGTAAATATTTTTTGATTTAACATGAAAAATGTATTTTCCATGAGATAGATTGGTGTATTCTTTCTGTCTGTTCAGTGACCACTTAGACCAGGTGTTTTCAAATCCTTCTAAATAGTATTTATATTGTGTTTTTTCGGGGCTTCCGTAAAAAATTGCCGCATAATTAAATTTCAGATTACTCATCTGGGCAGGAAGATTGACGGGGTCGCTGTTTGTGAGATAGCCATTAAAAATAACGGAGTCTATCTGGTCCGTAAGAGTTACTTTCCTAAGTAGTGTATGGAATGTTTTTTTGGGAACATTTTCTTTACTTTTAGTATAATATATAAAACCTTCATCACTTCCGAAAATAACATCACCGTTTTGCCTAGGATAGATGTATTCAAATCCAGGCATTAGTTTTCCGTGAAGTTTTTCTAACATTATTTTTTTTTCAAGTTTATTTCTGGTTTTAGAAAATTTGAGTTGCCCGACTTCTTGATTGACCACAAACCACACATTGCCTACTCGGTCCTCGACAAGTTTATTGGTGGTACTATTCATGCCAAATATAGCATTCCAATAACCATCGGAAAGGAAGGTGTCTTTTTGATGGTCATATTGAAAAATGCCCTTTTCTCCTGAAAAAACAAGTTTTCCTTTTATTTTAAATACATTGTTAGAAATATTGGAAGGCAATCCATTGTCTGCGTTGTATAGCTTTACATGAACCGCCTGGTTTAAGCGATCGTTGAGCGTAACTCTATACAAACCTTTGTAGGCGTGTGCTATCCAAAACGTATTTTTTGTTCCTTCTTCTTGTACAATTACTCGAGCGGATTCACTAAACCCTTTGATGTGATGTTGAAATTTCCAATGTGGAGATGTATTGCTGCCTGTATTTTTATACAGGTTAAGCCCTTTATAATGTCCGCCGAGCATATACTTTGTGTTGTTGAGTTTAACAAATAGCCAAGCCCCTTGCGTGTCAGAGATGCGTTGTATGGAATCATTGACTAGTACCGACGCACCGTCATGCTGCCCAATGAGTAGTTGATGCGCTATGATGGAAGTATTCCACGTCTGTCCTTCTGACCCTTTAAGACGCCTAAATTCTTGATCTTTTATGGAGGTTTTAGAACGTTGGATATTTGCTTTAAACACAGCTTGATTGGTGCCTACGTATAATATACTATCTTTTATCACCGCACTATACCCTGTGCCCAACACTCCTAATTTTTCATCGATAAGGGTAAGGGGAGAATTGGTTTCAATGTAGGCGATACCATTTCCAAGACCGGCCCATAGGTTTTGAGATTGGTCTTCGAAAAGGGATAGAACCGTTCGATCATTGAATCCTCTTCCCTTTGATAAATGCAATACAAGCGCCCCTTTTTTATCAATAATAATAAGGCCATCGGTAGAGGTGCCAATGGCATAATTTCCATTTTTTAGTTTGATAGCGCTATACGCACCACTGTTTTTAAAGGTGTCATTAATTTTTGTATCCCATGGGGCTAATAATCCGTTGTATTTGAATAACCCGCTGTTTCTAGTAATAATCAGTATTTCTTCGTCATCTCCTTCTAAAACGGAGATAATTTCGGCAGCTTTCAGTATGGGAGTCTTAGCGATTGGTTTAAATCCAATGCCGTCAAATTTTAGCAACCCATGTGTCAAATCACTCGCAAATATTTCCCCGTGTGCTTTGAAAATATAGTCGAATTTCTTTTGAGGTTCAAATACGGTAATTGTATCATTTTTGTATTGAAAAATAGCTTTAAAAGTGTTGAAAAATATACCTTCAGGAGTTGCTATAATTCGCCAGACATCTTCAAAATTCCTATCAGATTTAGGTATTTTGTCAAGAAGCGAATGGTAGGTAAGTTGCCCTTTGCGGTCTGGACAAAAAAATCCGAATTCTCCTTGTCCACCAGCATATATGCGGTCATTATTACTGATGGTGAGTGCACGCACCACAGTTTTATTGGGAAGTTGATATTTGCGCCATATAGCGCCATCAAATGCTAACATTCCTTCGTTATTACCGAAGTACATGATGCCTTGTTTGTCCTGTGTGATACTCCAGTTTTGCGTGCCAGCAGCATAGTCAGATTTTTGATAGTTTTTTACAAAGGGCAGCCCCACCGAGATATTTTGAGCAAGGGAGATAAAGGAAAGGAAGAGTAGCAGAAATACTAATACAAGCTCTGTATAGCCATTTTTACCCTTTTTAATATATTTTTTCATAGGAGATTATTCAAATATACAAAATATATTGGCGTATAGAAATGGAAGTGTATTTATGAGGTGATGTAGTCATGATGTAGTAGTTTCTATTGGAAACATGAAGTATATGATGTACCTTTAGGATTCTAAAGTAAATTAAAACTCAAATTATAACAAGAATTCTAATTAAAATTAATCATTATGAAAAAAATTATTAAGTACTTTTTTACGGTGGCTGTGTTAGGGTCAATGGTCGTATTTCAATCTTGTAAAAAAGACAAGGCAGAAGCACCAAAACCTAACGCCAGATTTGACTTCAAGGTAGATGCGGATAATAATTTGAAAGTTGCATTTTCAAACCTTTCGTTGAATGCAACTTCATATGCTTGGGATTTTGGTGATGGAGAGACATCAACAGAAGAGAACCCTACGCACACCTATACTGCTGCAAAAGTGTATACGGTCAGGTTAACTGCATCAGGTGACGGAGGATCGCATCAAAGAGATCAAGAGGTGGATACAAGAACCCCACTAAATAAGCTGGCTGGTGACGGTACTGCACCTAAAGTTTGGAAGATGGTGAGAGAGGGAGTGGCTATTAACCAAGAGTGGTTAGCTGAGGGAGAAACGGAATGGAAATTTCAATGGAATTTTGGTGATGGTGGCGTAGCACGATTTGACCAAAGAACATGTTTATTGGTAGATGAATTTCTTTTCAGTGCGGATGGAACTTTTGAGTATAAGACTGGAGGAAGTTATTGGTCAAATCCTGTTTTAAAGACTAGTTGGGGTTGTCAGGATGACGCTACTCCTATTGAGGGACCTGACGGGCAGGATTATAGCGCATGGGGTTCTGGTACGCATAAGTTTGATTACAATTTCGATGAGGATAAACTGACATTAACTGGAATGGGTGCACACTTAGGCTTTTTCAGTATTGGAACAGATGGTAAGGTTACAGAGCCTCAACCAGGAGTAGTATATGCTGTGGATCAACTAGATGATATTGAAGGTGGTGTTGATACGCTTAAAATTAATTCAACCTATACAAAGGATGATGGTTCTAAACAAAGATTTTCCTATGTATTTGTGAGTTATGATAATCCGAATGACGAACCATCAATACCAGGACCACCGCCAACTACTGATTTTGAATTCGCGGTCAATGGTTTGGAGGTAACATTCACCAATAAATCAGAACTTGCAGATAGTTATTTATGGGATTTTGGTGACGGTGAAACTTCAACAGAGGAAAATCCAGTACATACGTATGCTGGTGACGGTGCCTACAGTGTTGTTTTAACTGCCACCAACGTTGATGGAAGTACAGATAAAAGTACAAACATACTTTTCGGACCACTAAACCTTGATTTTGAGGGTACGCCATTGTCCTGGTTTGCATTTGGAGGTGCTTCGGTGGTGGTAGTTCCTAATCCTGCTTCAGGAAGCATTAATACGAGCGCAAATGTTAGGAGGGTAGATCAACCTAAGGGTGTTAAAACGTGGGCAGGAATTGGATTTAAGTCTAGTGGAACATTTGATTTTTCAGCAAAAAGTACAATTAAAGTCAAGGTTTATACTGAGGAACCAGTCGGAAAAATAGTCAGAATTAGACTTGAAGGACCAGATGTCCCTAAAAAGGATTTAGATTTACCTACAACGAAATCAGGTCAATGGGAGCAGATGTCCTTTACCTACGATGCAAACGAAGATAGCAACAAGTATGATAAGTTTGTCTTATACTTTGATAAGGAAGGTGACAAGTCAGCTAAAACCGTATTTTTCTTTGATGACCTTGTTCAGGAATAGCAGTTTGACTGTTTAGATAAAATACTTACTAAAAGGGAGGGGAAATATATCTCCTCCTTTTTTTATATTTTCCTTTCAAAAAATGACAAAACATTTATTTTTTCTACTATTGCTTGCTATGATGGGCAGTGCTGCCGCATTGGCACAGGGTCGCTGTGTAAAAGAATTAGTCTGGGCAGATGAATTTGAGGTGGATGGTAAACTGAATGGAGAATATTGGACGTATGAAGTAGGACCGGCTTGCTGTAATAACGAAAAACAGTACCATACAGATAGATTGACTAATGCTAGAGTAGAAAACGGAAAGTTTATTATTGAAGCGCATAAAGAAAGCTTTGGAGGAAAGTCATACACATCAGCTAGGGTAAAAACAAAATATAAGGTAGATTGGAAATACGGCAGGGTAGAGGCTAGGTTAAAGATGCCTTCCGGAAAAGGTGTTTGGCCAGCATTTTGGATGTTGCCTGTGAATAATGATTATGGTGGTTGGCCAAAAAGTGGAGAGATAGACATCATGGAATATGTGGGGTATGACCCAACAAAGATTCATGCGACGGTGCATACAGAAGCTTATAATCACACTACAAATACACAAAAGGGGAAAGCAATCACTATTCCAGATGCGGAAACGGCATTTCATGTATATGCCATGGAGTGGTTTGAAAATAAGATAGATTTTTTTGTAGATGATAACTTATATTTTACTTTTAAAAATGAGAACAGGACTACAAAAGAATGGCCATTTGATCAGCCATTCTATATTATTTTGAACCAGGCGATTGGTGGAGATTGGGGTGGAAAACAGGGAATAGATGATTCGATTTTTCCACAAAAATATGAAATAGATTATGTACGAGTATATTCACTAATAACACCCAAAATCACAGGTGAAAAATATCCTGATCAATTTCAAAAAGGTGTGAAATACAAGGTCTCGACTATTCCAAATACTACCTATACTTGGGATATTGGTGAGGACTCTAATATAACAGCAGGTCAAGGGACAGATGAAATAACCATCGACTGGAAGGAGAAACCAGCGGAAGTAAAAGTAAAATTCATAACAGATTTGGCGTGTACTACTGACAGTGCAGTTTTTAGTGTAAAGCCCGTTCACATACCGGATGCTTCTGGGTATTTAATAGATGATTTTGAAAGGGATAATATTGATATTTGGACAGCTGTTCCCGGCACTAATAATGATATCACTTTAATACATGAAAATGGTAGTCTGAGAGTAGATTATGATGTAAATCGTATATATGCGGTGCCTTATGTGCTTGCTACTTTTAGCAATCCTGTTCATGTTGGCCCACATACTAAACTAACATTATCGGTAAAAACTGATGGTACAGATACTGGAATTGGTCTAACTGCTTATTTGGTAGATGCAGAAGGAAAGCAGACCAATAAAAATTACCTATACTTGAAAAACCAACTGGAAAAAGATAACGAGTTTCACACCTATCAATATGACTTTTCGAACCATTGGCAGACGGATGGAGGAATGGTGGATTCGACCATTGTAGAGCAGGTCAAGATTTTTTTGAACAAAGGAAAAGGAACATTTTTTATAGATGATGTGAAGTTGCAAAGTACGATCACGGGGTCAGCTGATGAGAAAATAAAAAGTGACTACCAGGTTTATCCAATTCCTGCAGAAGGTAGCTTCTGGTTGGTGTTCAATAATAACGAAGAATCAAAGGTACATGGAATTAGGGTTTTTGATTTATTGGGAAAAGAAGTCTCATTTGTCCTGAAGAAAACCACAAAGAATCGCTATAAAATAACAGTCAGAAATCCTGGTATTTATATTTTGAAAACTAGCATTAATCAAAGAATATTATCAAACAAAATAATTATCAAATAAAATCACTTACCTAAACATGAGTTTTAAAAAACTATTACCGCTTAAAGTACTGCCTGTATTATTTATTTTTTTAATCACAAGTTGTAAGGCGCAAAATGTGCGTACAACAGAAAAAGAGCCAATTGGCGTTGATCAAAAAGTAGCACAATTGCTTTCCAAAATGAGTTTGGAGGAGAAAGTGGGGCAAATGACGCAAATAACAGTATCTGTTGTTGCCAATGGTGAAAACGTATATGGTGCTGATAACCCAATTACGTTGAATGATGCAAAATTGAAAGAGGCTATTGTCAAGTATAATGTTGGCTCAATATTGAATACAGGAGGGCGTGCAAGGACGCAAGAGAAATGGGTTGAGATACAATCTTCAATTCAAAAGATTGCTAAAAGAGAAACGAGACTTGGGATTCCAATTTTGTATGGAATTGATGCCATTCACGGCGTAAACTATACCATTGGGGCAACGTTAGTGCCGCAACAAATAGGACAGGCAGCTACTTGGAACACTGACCTGGTGGAACAAGCTGCAGCGATAACGGCATACGAAACTAGGGCGTCAACAATTCCATGGAATTTTTCGCCTGTGCTTGGTGTAGGTAGAAATCCACTTTGGCCACGGCTGTATGAAACATTGGGTGAGGATGTGTTTTTAGTGAAGACACTCGGTGCAGCCATGATTAAAGGTTACGAAGGGACTGATATCTCTGATAAAACAAAAGTAGCATCCTGCATGAAACACTATATTGGGTATAGTTTTCCGTTGAGCGGAAAAGATCGTACGCCTGCTTGGATTCCTGACCGATATATGAGAGCGTATTTTTTACCTTCTTTCAAAGCTGCCGTTGATGCAGGATCACACACATTGATGATTAATTCAGGAGAGGTAAATGGTGTGCCTGTACATGCGAGCCATTACCTTTTGACAGAGGTTTTAAGAAATGAATTAGGTTTTGAAGGGATTGCGGTGACCGATTGGGCAGATATTGATTATTTATACACGAGGCACAAAGTAGCCTCTTCCAAGCGTGAAGCGGTAAAAATGGCGATAAATGCAGGTGTTGACATGAGTATGGTGCCCTATGATTATAGTTTTTCAGAGTTATTGCTTGATTTGGTTAGATCAGGAGAAGTGCCAATTGCTAGAATCAATGAATCTGTGACAAGGATTCTGAAAGTAAAATTTAAGTTAGGATTATTTGATAAAGCATTTTACCCACTGAGTGATTATCCTGATTTTGGATCTGAGAAATTTAGAAAGGCAAGTTTAAATATCGCCCAGGAATCAATAACGCTGCTGAAAAATAAAAATGACATTTTACCATTGACAAAAGATAAAAAAGTATTGGTTACTGGTCAGACGAGTAACTCGATGCAGAGTTTGAATGGTGGCTGGAGTTATACGTGGCAAGGAGAAGAAACAGATGAATATGCCAAAGATAAATTAACGGTGTATGAGGCAGTGGCTGAAAAAGTAGGCGCAAGTAATGTATCTTTTGTAGGTGGAAAAGGATTCTCAGCACCCATCGATATTCAAGCTGCAGTGGACGCTGCCAAGGATGTTGATTATATAGTGCTTTGTCTTGGGGAAACTTCCTACACAGAAAAACCTGGTGATTTTGAGGATATTAACCTGCCTAAGAATCAATTGGAGTTGGCAAAGGCACTAGCCAAGACTGGTAAGCCAATAATTTTAGTTTTGATAGAGGGAAGGCCTCGGTTAATTCATGAAATTGAAGAAGCGATGAGTGGCGTATTAATGGCTTACTTGCCTGCAAATGAGGGAGGCATTGCCATCGCTGATATTTTGTTTGGTGATGCGAACCCCTCAGGAAAGCTACCAATTACCTATCCAAGATTTGCAAACTCTTTGGTAAATTATGATCATAAATATACAGAGGAATTAGTAATAACTGAAGGAAGTTTAGGTGAAGCAACTACCACGCATTACAACCCACAATATGATTTTGGGTTTGGATTGAGTTATACTGATTTTGAATATTCAAACTTAAAAGTAAGTACTGAAAGCATAGCCAAGAATGAGACCATTAAAATTTCTGTGGATGTAACTAATACCGGAAAGAGGAAAGGAAAGGAAGTAGTGCAGCTGTACATCAGTGACTTGGTAGCGAGTATCACCCCAGCGGTAAAACGACTTAGAGGGTTTGAAAAAATTGACTTAAAACCTGGAGAAAAGAGAACTGTTAGCTTTGAAATTTCTGGGAGTGACTTGGCGCTCGTAGGCATTGATAATAAGTGGGTGGTGGAACCTGGAGAATTTCAAGCGAAAATTGCTGGCTTGACCAAAAAATTTGCTATCAAGTAAAAAAATGCTTCTCAAATAATCTTGCTATTATATATCTTATACCTGTACTTTGTGCAAAAAAAACTGAGTAGATGGATAACCCTGTAATTATTTTTGGTGCAAGTGGTCTTGGAAAGGCGGTTCATGATATTTTTATGAGCAATAATGTCGTGGTATATGGTTTTTTAGACGATGATAAGTCACTGCATGGTAATGAAATCAAGGATGTAGTAGTACTAGGTAGTACGGATGATGCTGGTTTTTTGAAACTGATTGGAAAAAAATGTGAGGCAGTGATAGCAGTTGATGATAACACATTGAAAAAGAGCCTTGCTGGAATGCTGAAAAAGAAGCGGAAGATGATGCCTGTGAATGCCATTCACAACCTATCTATTATTGCAGCATCATCGAATTTGGGTCATGGTAATATTATGAATGCAGGAGTTGTCGTAGGTGCTAATGTAGCAGTAGGAAATCACTGTATCCTACATACAAATGCTACTATTGATTTTGATAGTTCACTTGCTGATTTTGTTCAAGTGGGAGCAGGAAGCATTATTAATTCGGGAGTTATTGTTGAGGATGAAGCATTTATTGGGTCTGGAGTCACTATTATATCTGGTGTTAAGATAGGGAAGGGTGCTAGAATTGGAGCAGGGTCAGTAGTAATTGCAGATGTGAAAAAAGGGCAAACAGTTTTTGGAAATCCAGCTAAAGCATTATAATAAATTTCTATTTTTTCGTGGTATTGTCATGTTTTACTGAATCATAACATTGATTTAACCTAAAAGTCAAATATTTAGTAGCATCAAAATTATATTTGTGATATATTCGACATTCAAATAGCAAGTTATGAGTAAAATAGCGGAAACAGATTTAATCATAAACAAGGATGGTTCTGTATATCATCTTAGTTTAAAGCCAGAGCATATTGTAGATACAATTATCACTGTAGGCGATCCAGGACGTGTGCATAGAGTTAGTAAACACTTTGATGAAATCACTTTTGAAATGAATAAGAGGGAATTCATCACCCATGTAGGTACTTATAAAAAGAAGCCAATCATGGTGATGAGTACGGGGATGGGTACTGATAATATTGAAATTGCTTTCACAGAGTTAGATGCCCTTGCCAATATTGATTTTAAGACACGAGAGATTAAAAAAAAGAAGCGGCAATTAAAAATAATCCGCATCGGAACTTCTGGTAGTTTGCAAGTTGACATTAAATGTGACACTCATCTCGTATCTGATTATGGTATTGGCTTGGACAATCTGATGAGCTATTATGACTTGCCGATGACCGAATTTGAAAAAACTATTGCAACTGAATTGAAGGAAAAAATAGGGTTAAATTTTGACCCGTATTGTGTTAAAGGTTCTGAGGAATTAAAGCGAACACTGGCTTTTGACATGATAGAAGGCAATACAATTACTTGCCCAGGTTTTTATGCGCCGCAAGGTAGAAATATTCGCACAAAACCGAGGATAGCAGACTTGATGAATAACCTAAATTATTTTCATTATGATAATTTTTGGTTGACAAACTTTGAAATGGAAACGGCAGCGATGTATGCCTTGGGAAGATTGCTTGGACACGAAGTACTTAGTCTCAATGCGATTATTGCCAATAGAATAGATGACCAATTTTCAAAGGATGCATATAAGGTTGTTGATGCTTTGATTGTAAAAGTACTGGATAGGATTTAGTCCAGTGCGGCTGTGGCATCTTTGATTGCAGTGTTCATTTTTTCTGCTACTTCAGTAATTATTTTTTTTTGGGAGATATAATATTGACGAGTTGCTTCTGTGGTATCACTTTTTTTGCTACCATCAAACTGATGCATCCAATCCATCATCGCTTTATCCGCATCCTCTAATTCAACAATCAATGGGTTTAAATTGTTGATGGTGGTGGTGTCCGTGTTATTATCTTGAGATAAACTATCAACCCTTGTCTTAAGTTGTTTTTTGAGTTGCATGATACGATCCATTTTTGGCATAACTTCATCATGAATTACCATGGTTTTTTTATATGCTTCGGTAGTTCTTATTGCTGTACGAGCATGCGTGCTTTCTTTTTTTTCTTGCTGCATGCAAGATGATAGGAGGAGTAGAATAATTAAAAGGTTTTTCATATCGTCACACATGGTTAGAACGTAAAATTATAGAATGCAAGTAATTTATACTAGTATATTGTAGAAAAAAGCAAAAGGCCCAAAAACTTACCAATGAGAGTAAATTCTTGAGCCTTTCTAAAAACACTAAACACTACTTTAGAGTTTGTAATAAAATAACCTGTACATCCAAACTTGGTCTTTTTCCTTTTCTCTTTGTATAAAATCCGTAATTGCCCTAACTATTGGCAGGTTTTATACTTCGATAAAAATAAAAATCACTTCGTTTGTTTTGCATATTTTATTTCATCACCAACGCTACTTATTCGAACTTGTTGACAAGCTCGAAATATTTTTGGTACGTATATAAATACCCATACTGGAATCTCTTTTTAATTTGAAATCTTCTACTGAAATATCAATTTTATTATTACCATTTTCTACAAGCACTTCTTCGGAACTAATCAGTCTCCAATATTCCAATGAATTGTCTTTTTGGGGATTTAGATTTCTTTTGCTATAAACCTCAATTAGTTTTGCTCCCAATCCATTGACAACAATTCCAAACCCTCCTATTTCCAGGTCCTTTTCTGCTACTATCTTGATTACATTTCCTTTTGATTTGTTTTCTTCAAATAGGTTACCCATCTCATAAACCCTAGCTTCAAGAGAATTTGAATATTTGTAACCGTCGGTATTGTCTATTTTATTAAAGGCGATGCTGAATCCATCTATGTAGATGGCATTAAGTGTCGGATAATTATCAGGAATTTTTTTGGTTTTATTTTCTAGCGCTGCTATATTCCTGTAGCTTAAAGTAGTGGAATCGTTTTGTGCATTTTCATCAATTCTTGAACTGAGGTATGCTACTATTTTATAATTCCCTCTAGGTAACTCCTCAAAAGTAAATGGAATTGACCTAAACTGACAGCTCTTGATTCCTCCATAAATGGTTTTAGATAAAGCATAGTTTTTGTTTGTTTCAAGATTTATTGCTTTAAGCACTACGGGAATGTTTTGTTTGATATTTATGCCAGCATTTGCTAATGTTACTTCAAATTTTTTAGTGTTGCTATTTGATAAATTACTATCAACGGTACTTAAACTATAAAGTGCTAAATCTCTTTCACCTTTAAACTTTTTTCTGGCACAATAATGATGAATATCTGCTTCTATTAGTTTTTGGAGTATTAATTCTTGCCCTTTGTTATTAATGTAAATGCCATTATAGGCATACACATCTTGCACACTACCATCTTCTTGTGCCATATCATCCCAGTAATCAACTACAAAAGAGCCAAACCTTTCCTTGATGAGATTTTTGGTTTTTATATATGTTTTTTGATATGCTAATGAATCAAATGACCTGGGCTTGGGCATATTAATCCACACCGGTATATTGTTTTTATTTGCCTTGCTCGTTAAAAGCATGATATTAATGATTTCCTCATTTGCTTTATACCCTGCAAGCACATCATTATATTCCAAATTAATGAGAATGGCATCTGGGTTCAAAGAAATAGCCTGCGTGATATTGTTGCTTGGATTTGAATGAGGTCTTCTATACGGTACAGGATTTCCTGTGGGCATAATATGGTAAGAGTTGAATTTCTTTTTTGTGAGGTTAATCACCTCATTGTCAGCATTAAAGGATTGTATATAATCTCGATATTTACCGATCCAAGTAGATTCTCCTCTGCTATTTTTTTCGTTACTTTCGTCTGCGCCAATAACGACAATTTTTACTTTTGAAACGGAAAGACAAGGCTCATTCTCTCCACCGTTGAGCGCAAATGATTGGCTAGCAATCAGCATGCCCAATAGGAGCAATAGCGATTTGATTTTTAAATTTTTCATAGTGTTTTTATTTGTGTTTTCAACTATACTTCCAAACCCCATGCCCAGTGTATAACAGTTTGACTATCAGTCAATTGAAACCCTGTCCAATTTAAATAATGTTCCATTCTGGGAATAATTGGCAGAAAAGAGACAACTTATGCTTTGAAAATACTAAGTTAGTATGCCGCCAATCCAATACCTTCCCATATTTTTGGGGTTTAGATAATTACCGGATTGTGGGTATTTCTACCAATCGATTAGACTATTGTATATATGAATAGAAAATTAATTTTTCGATTAGCCACCCTTACTTGGATAGGATTTTCTATTATCGGTTACTTGATTATAGAAAACTATTTGGGAGAAAGCATACGCTTAATTTTACAAGGAAATTTCTCTTGGTACTATCAAGTTTTCGTAGGGAGTATAGGTGGGATTTTTATTGCTTTGATTGGTTGGGAAATTATCACAATTCCTATTTTGCAATCCACTAAAATATTCTTTGTACATTTGATTAAGCCACTACAATTAACAATCTCTGAAATTGTATATATTTCTTTTTGCGCTGGTGTTGGGGAAGAGATACTTTTTAGAGGTGCCATTCAGCCCTTGTTAGGAATCTGGTTGACTGCAGTTGTTTTTGTAGCCATTCATGGCTATCTGAATCCATTTAATTGGCGTTTAAGTATATATGGAGTTTTCATGACCGTTGCAATTGTAGGAATTGGGTTGATGACAATTCGAATAGGGCTTTTATCTTCAATTATTGCGCACATAATGATAGATGTGATATTACTATATAAACTATCTCATGCTACTTATGTTGATGATAATCGGGAAGAAATTTTGTGAATAGCGCATAAATAAATTTTTAAAATACCTAGATTAGTGTTTTCTGAACGATTAAATAATAATATGATGAGCGAACAAAAAATAACCATATCTAATGGGAAATTAAGTGTACCGGATAATCCTACTCTTCCTTTTATTGAAGGTGATGGGACGGGTGTTGATATATGGCCTGCAACCCGAAAAGTATTGGATGCTGCGGTTGAAAAGGCGTATAAAGGCAAAAGAAAAATTAATTGGAAAGAAGTTTACGCTGGTGAAAAAGCTTTCAATTTGAAAAATGATTGGTTGCCAGAAGAGACACTTGATGCATTTAGGGAATACCTAGTGGGTATAAAGGGACCATTGACTACCCCCATAGGTGGAGGAATTCGTTCGCTTAATGTGGCACTGAGGCAGAAGCTGGACTTGTATGCTTGTGTACGCCCAGTAAGGTGGTTCACAGGAACGCCCTCACCTGTGAAAGACCCAAGTACCACAGATATGATTATATACCGTGAAAATACAGAAGATATTTATGCTGGTATAGAGTTTGAAGAAGGAACAGCCGATGGCAAAAAATTTGGGGAGTTGCTAGCGGATAATTTTCCCGATAGATTTGAAAAAGTACGCTTTCCAAAAACTACTGGATATGGCATAAAACCAGTTTCAAAGGATGGAACAGAACGCTTGGTACGAGCGGCGATTGAGTATGCCATTGCTCAGAAAAAACCTTCGGTTACTTTGGTACATAAGGGAAATATTATGAAGTTTACTGAAGGAGCATTTATGGAGTGGGGATATGCGCTGGTCAAAAACGAATTTGGTGCTAAAGATTATCAAGGAGGTCCATGGCAAGTGATAGAAAAAGACGGGCATCAAATTATAATCAAAGATGTGATTGCTGATGCCTTCTTGCAACAAATTTTATTGCGACCTGCTGAGTATTCGGTGATTGCTACTTTAAACCTCAACGGTGATTATGTATCTGATGCATTGGCTGCAATAGTAGGCGGAATTGGCATCGCACCCGGGGCCAACATTAATTATGTAACAGGCACCGCTATATTTGAGGCAACGCATGGTACTGCCCCTAAATATGCAGGACTGGACAAGGTAAATCCGGGCTCATTGATACTGTCGGGGAGCATGATGTTTGATTATATGGGGTGGCATGAGGCAAAAGAATTAATTTTCAAAGGACTGGAAGCTGCTATTTCAAGCAAAAGAGTTACGTATGACTTCGAGCGATTAATGGATGGGGCAACGCTTTTGAAGTGTTCAGCGTTTGGTGATGAGATTATTAAGAATATGTAGGACTTGCTAAACTTAACAGGTTTTTCTTTGTGTACCGAAGCATTCGCGTAGGTGTACCTGTTCGGAGAGCAATCTACCTTTTGTAGATTGCTCTTTTTTTTATGATTGCTTACGAATAAATGGTTATTAGTCTTCTAAAGCCTTGACACCTGGAAGCACCTTGCCTTCCATATATTCAAGTAAAGCACCACCACCTGTAGAGACGTATGATACTTTGTCCCCGAATCCTAATGAATTAATGGCGGCTGCGGAATCTCCACCACCAATCAGTGAAAAAGCACCATTTTCTGTTGCTTCGACTACTGCTTCGGCAATTCTAATTGTTCCTTTTGCAAAGCTTGGCATTTCAAAAACACCCATGGGACCATTCCATAAAACAGTTTTGGAGGATACTATAATATTACTAAAAACTTCACTTGCCTGAGGTCCGATATCAAGTCCCATCCAGCCCTCTTTTATATTATGATTGGTAGCAATTGCTGTATTGGCATCATTATCGAAAGCGTCAGCAATGATGGAATCGATTGGCAGTTGTAGGTTGACACCTTTTTCTTTTGCTTTGGAAATAAGTTTTTTTGCTAAATCTAGTTTGTCATCTTCCACTAGTGAGTTGCCAATATTACCGCCCATCGCTTTGAAAAACGTGTAGGACATACCACCTCCAATAATTAAATTGTCCACCCGGTCAAGCAGCTGTTCCACAATCATTATTTTATCAGATATTTTTGCACCACCCATGATAGCGGTAAATGGTTTCTCAGAATTCTCCAATATTTTTTTCGCATTGTCCAGTTCAGATTGCATCACATAGCCACAGACCTTGTCTTTAAAAAACTGAGCGATAATTGACGTGGATGCATGGGCACGGTGAGCTGTGCCAAAAGCATCATTGACATAGATGTCTCCAAGTTTTGATAATTTTTCAGCAAAGTTGATGTCTCCTGCAGTTTCTTCTTTGTAAAATCTCAAATTTTCTAATAGTAAAATTTCTCCTGCGCCAAGTGTTGATGCTTTTTGAACAGCTTCATCGCCAATACAATCGTTGGCAAATTTTACGGTTGTGTTAAAAGCTGCTGATAGATAATTTACAAGGTGTTTTAAAGAGTATTTGTTTTCTGGACCATTTTTAGGTCTTCCAAGATGTGACATCAAAATAACGGCGCCACCATCTGTCAATATTTTTTTGATCGTAGGTATTGCAGCCTTAATCCGAGTGTCATCGGTAATTTCAAAATCATTATTAAGAGGAACATTAAAATCTACTCTGATTAATGCTTTTTTACCAGAGAAATTGATATTATTGATACTTTTCATGTGTTTGTTTTAAGTACTATTGTATTTATCTAACTACTAGCTGCTTTTCTTGAATGGCAAAAATAGAAATAAAAAGTATATATAAATGCTAACGAATACAAAAATTAGCTTGAACTAAAACTGAAGACAACGTCTGCCAACCGAAGACTGAATACTACTTACTACTGGCACGCTTCAATCTATCATTAATGGCCAACCCAAGCCCTATATTTGGGACGAACTCGGCTAGAATTATGGTGACAGATAATGCGTCTAGTTTCCGTAATGCAGTAAACAGATTTTTTGCTGCCTCATTAATATCCCCTAGGCTTGAAAGCTGTATTTGATTAGCTTGTGCTATTTTAGGGTATTGCTTTTGAAATGAGAGAATGCCGATTTCCTCATTTTTGTATTGGGTAATCATGTCTGCAATATTTCCAATCACTATTTTCTTCTTCGGGGCATAGTGACTTTTTAATTGACCAGGAGACTGAGGCTGAGACGTAGAGTGTGGCACGACCTGTACTGTGCCAATTAATTCTTCAATGGCATTGATACTTAATCCACCAAGGCGATAAACAATGGCATCTTCTCCTTCAAACCCTATAATAGTAGATTCAATACCAATAGCACAGTCTCCACCATCTAAAATATAGCTGATTTTATTACCCAATTGGTCATTTACATGTTTTGCCGTTGTAGGACTAATATATCCAAAAGGATTGGCACTCGGTGCTGCTAACGGAAAATCTAATTGGCTGAGCAAATTTAAAGTGAGCGGGTGCTTGGGAATTCTTACTGCTACTTTGGGCAAACCTGAAGTCACCATATCGGGAATTAGCGATCTCCTTTCCAGTAGGAGTGTAAGCGGACCAGGCCAAAAATTTTCTGCTAACGCAAATGCCTTGTTAGGGATGTTTTTCGTAAAGGATTCTATTTTATCCAAACTGGCTGCATGGACGATGAGTGGATCAAAGGTAGGTCTGTTTTTAGTAGCAAAAATTTTGAGGACAGCTGCCATATCAAAAGCATTAGCAGCCAACCCATATACTGTTTCGGTAGGAATACTTACTAATCCTGAAGCAGTTAGTATTTCTGTTGCTTTTTGTATGTCACTTCCTATTCCTGCCATGGTTATTTTGAAATAGATACAAACATAAACAACCTTTTTATTTGCACTACGTTCTTTTAGGAAAAAACTTTGGAAATGTTTAAAGTTTCCGTAGTTTTGCCGAAATTTATGGAGGTAAAAAATAGAATTATTACAGAGGCGCATGGACTATTTCATAGAAATGGGTATAGAAGTACTTCTATGGATGATTTAGCCAGGCATCTTGCGATTTCTAAAAAAACAATTTACCAATATTTTAAAGATAAAGATGAGTTGGTTTTGGAGGTGAGTAAGCTTCATATTTCAATTGAAAAAGAAGAATTTAAAGGAATCACGCGCGATTCTCAAAACGCAATAGATGAATTGTTCAGGGTAGGGCAGTGGCTCAAAGATAGTTTCAGAGATATGAATCCTGCGGTGCTATATGATTTGCAAAAGTACCATCAGGAAGCCTGGAAAATATGGCTGAAGTATAAAAATGAAACGATTAAAAATTTTGTAACAGACAATCTGAAAAGGGGAATTGAAGATGGTAGTTTTAGGGAAGATATTATACCTGAAATTTTGGCAATCGTGCGGGTAGAAGTAATTCAAATGGTATATGACAATGGTGTTTTTGCACATGATAAATTTGACAAGGAAGTATTAAGAAAACAATTATTTGAACATTTTATTTATGGTATATTGTCAGAAAAGGGAAGGATGTTATTTGAAACGTATAATTGTTGTGAATCATCATAGGTATGATGAAAACTAATTTAAATATGAATTTTAAAAAATACTTCATAGTATTGATAGGTGTGTTTTTGTCGATGACAGGAATAGGACAGTTGGCAGCGCAGGAAAATCAATCATATACATTAGACGAAGCAATTTCATATGGGCTAAAAAATAGTTATGCCATAAGAAATGCCGAAAATGATATTTTGTTAGCCCTTAAGAAAAAGTGGGAGACCACAACGATGGGGTTGCCGCAAATTGATGCCACTGCTAATTATAATAACTTTTTAAAGCAGCCGGTTTCTTTAATTCCTGCCGAGTTTTTCGGAGGGGTAGCTGGAGAGTTTGCAGAGGTTTCTTTTGGAACAAAACAAACCATGAATGCGGGTATCACGCTGAGACAATTTATTTTCGACGCTTCATACATCGTGGCACTGCAATCTGCGAAGACATTCATGAAAATATCGCAAAGTGCCAAGGAAAAGACCGAATGGTCAATTAAAGAGGCAATTGTAAATGCATATGGTAATGTCTTGCTGACACAGGAAAATATTACAATTCTCGAAAATAATAAGAGAATTTTAGAGAAAAATTTAGGGCAGACTAAAGAAATTGTGAAAAATGGATTGGCAGAAGAACAGGATATAGAACAATTGGAAATTACGTTGGCAACCATCAATAATCAACTGAATAGGGCAAAAAGATCAGCAGCAATAGTTTCAAAAATGCTAAATTTGGCAATGGGCATTGAGGTTGACCAGAAAGTGACTTTGATAGATGATTTAAAATCGCTAGGAGAAAAAAGCAACCAACTCGAACTCTTATCTACCCCATTTAATATCTATAATCATATTGATTATAGAATTGCATTAAATGGAATAGAATCGAACAGAAAATTGATGAAATTAGAGCAGAGTAAGTATTACCCATCACTGTTTGCAACTCTGAATTATAGGCAAAGTGCCAATAATGACCAGTTCAGGTTTTTTGAGAGTAGTCAGAAGTGGTTTGAATCTTCCGTATTGGGAATCACTTTGAATGTGCCCATTTTTAGTAGTTTCAATCGTAAATCAAAAGTGCAGCAAGCAAAAATCAACATCGAAAAAGCCGAAATTCAACTCACAGAAACATCGCAAAGACTAAAACTAAATTTGGAAACTGCCCGTAGCGACTATCAGTTTTCCATAGAGCAGTATGCT
>CAYRIF010000033.1:0-19440 GCA_964424205.1 uncultured Roseivirgaceae bacterium
ATTTGTTAATGAGTATTTTGTTGAATTGCAGGATTGATAACCATTAAGGAATTAAGAAGAGCTAAAGTCTTAATGGTAAAGTAAGCTCCGCAGCAATAGGAACTTAATTTCTTAATGGTAAAAAACAATATTTACCTGCCTTTTAGTATTTTTGCTTAAAAATTAAACCCCATGCAAGACAGGTATTCACAAAGAGGAGTTTCCGCATCGAAAGAAGATGTGCACAACGCCATCAAAAACATTGATAAGGGATTATACCCGAATGCTTTTTGCAAAATTGTAGCCGACCACTTGGGTAATGATCCTGACTATTGCAATATCATGCATGCCGATGGAGCAGGCACGAAATCATCACTTGCTTACATGTATTGGAAAGAAACTGGAGACATGAGTGTGTGGAAGGGCATTGCACAGGATGCCGTTATTATGAATATCGACGATATGATTTGTGTGGGTGCAGTGGATAATATTTTACTTTCTTCTACCATTGGCAGAAATAAAAACTTAATTCCTGGAGAAGTCATCGCCGCATTAATCAATGGGACTGAGGAGGTATTAGCAATGCTCCGTTCACATGGTGTAAATATCCAAAGCACGGGAGGCGAGACAGCAGATGTAGGGGATTTGGTACGAACGATTATTGTGGATAGCACGGTAACCGCAAGGATTAAAAGAGCAGATGTCATAGAAAATAATATTCAGGCAGGTGATGTGATTGTTGGCTTTGCTTCCTCTGGACAAGCAAACTATGAAAGTGAATATAATGGCGGCATGGGCAGCAATGGATTGACCTCTGCGCGACATGATGTTTTTCATAAATACTTAGCCGAAAAATACCCAGAAAGTTACGACCATGGTGTGCCTGATGATTTGGTTTATTCTGGAAAATATAAACTAACCGCTACCATTCCCGATGTGCCTGTAGATATGGGTAAGTTAGTCTTATCACCTACAAGAACTTATGCGCCAATTGTTAAAGAAATTTTGAAAAACCATGCTTCCAAGATTCATGGCATGATTCATTGTAGTGGAGGTGCACAAACCAAGGTGCTTCATTTTATCGATGAAGTGCATGTCATCAAGGACAATCTATTTGAAATTCCACCACTATTCAAAGCCATACAAGGGGAAAGCGACACCGATTGGAAGGAAATGTATAAGGTCTTTAATATGGGGCATCGTCTGGAAATCTATATTAATGAAACGCATGCAACAGCGCTCATTGACATTTCAAAATCCTTTGGTGTGGATGCACAAATTATTGGTAGGGTAGAAGCAGCTGATAGTAAGAAAGTTACCATTATGACCGATAATGGTGGTTTTGAGTATTTTTAATATTATGATATGAAAATACGGTAATTATTATTTTCTTAAGTGCTTCTTTAACCCTAATCCATGGTCTGTGTCTCCACAGACCATTCTTACAAAATAGTAGAAATTGAGTTTTTAACTTATTTTCTTAGATGATTAACATGGGATAAGAAGGCTGTGAGGACACAGCCCTTGGAGAAACAAAACTAGTAGGTCTTAATATAAATTTAGACAAGTCTAAAAATAATGTTATATTTGCAGTAATATTATTTTAGAATTATGGAAACTCATTCGGAAGAGAATTATATGAAGGCGATTTACAAGCTTTCGGAAAATGGAACAAGGACCGTTTCGACAAAGCATATTGCTGCGTTAATTAAAAGCAAACCTTCTTCGGTAACTGATATGATGCAGAAACTTGCAGCAAAGAAATTGGTCAAGTATAAAAAATACCAAGGTGTATCACTGACTAAGGACGGGAAGAGAAAAACAATGCATGTTATCCGTAAGCACCGGTTGTGGGAGTTATTTTTGGTGCAGCAATTGGGCTTTTCATGGGATGAGGTGCATGATGTGGCAGAACAATTAGAACATGTGAAATCATCTTTGTTAGTAGATCGACTAGATGAGTTCTTGGAATATCCTACCACCGACCCGCATGGAGATCCCATTCCTGATGCCGAGGGTAATATGCGGGTATTGGATGTATCCTTGTTAAGTGAAGCAGAAGTACAGCAAAAATATACGGTAGCTTGTGTGAAAGATTCATCAGCTACACTTTTGAAATACTTAGACAAAATTGAGATTGGATTACAGACGGAATTGAAAATTGTGGAGCGATTTGATTATGACAATTCAATATTAGTAGAAGTGGCAGGCAAAGAAACGGTGACCATGTCTGAGAAAGTTTGTAGCAACCTTTTTGTAAACATCATATGAATAATCCAGTCATTGCTCTTGCTATATTTGCCCTAATTTGTGTGGTGATTTTTCTATTATTTCGAACTGGAAAAGGATTTTATTGGCGATTAAAAAGAGACCTAGTACAGGATGATAAAATCGTAACAGAAGATATTCTAAAGCAATTGTATCATGCAGAATATGAAGGGCATAGTATTAGTGTTGCGAATCTGAGAGGACTTTTTTCTAAGCAAAGCAGGCTATTGGAAACGGTTAAAAATATGGAAGCCAAAGGACTGATAGGTACGACGGGTGGCATTGTGAAGCTGAAAGGTGCTGGACGCGATTATGCACTGAAGATTATCCGTGTGCATCGTTTGTGGGAAAAATATTTATCCGAAAAAACGGGCTATAATAAATCAGAATGGCATGACAGGGCAGAGGAAATGGAGCATCAATTGACCTCAGAAGAAGCGAACAAACTGGCTGTTCAGTTGGGAAATCCAAGGTTTGACCCACACGGTGATCCTATTCCTACCGATACTGGAGAAATCACCAAAATAAAAGGAGTTGCACTCTCTTTGTTGCCAGTCAATACCATCGGAAGAATTACGCACATTGAAGATGAACCTGATGTGATTTACAAACAGATTTTAGCGGAGCGATTACACATTGCTTCTGAGATTCGAGTGGTAGAAAGCAATGAACGAAGAGTAGTGTTTCATTCGCAAGGAGAAGAATATGTGTTAGCACCTGTTGTAGCAGCTAATATTACCGTGCTGGCTTTGGAGAGAGAAGAAATTTCAAATGAAAATATCAATAGGCTATCGAGTTTAAAGGGCGGAGAAAAAGCAAAGATTATTGGCATCTCTCAAGAGTGTCGAGGGGAGAATCGTAGAAGATTACTCGATTTAGGTTTTGTGAAAAACACCGATATTTCCATTGGTTTAGAAAGTCCTATGAAAAACCCAAAAGCATATTTGGTACGTGATACCGCGATTGCAATTCGTAATGAACAGGCAGATTTTATTTTAATAGAAAAAACAGGAAACTATGAGTAAAAAGGTAGAGACCTCATGTGATGGATGTGTGCATTATAATGCGGCTGATTTGAAAAAACTTGGTGTTGATGTGAATGACGTTGATTATGTAGTGGCATTGGCAGGTAATCCGAACACGGGAAAAAGTACTGTTTTTAATGCATTGACGGGACTACGGCAGCACACAGGCAATTGGCCAGGAAAAACAGTAACAAGAGCGGAAGGAGGTTATTCTTTTGCAGATAAAAAATATAAACTAGTGGATTTACCAGGTACTTATTCATTGTTATCTACTTCGCAAGATGAGGAGATTGCACGGAATTTCATTCTTTTTGGTAAGCCTGATGTGACGGTGATTGTGGTGGATGCAGGGAGGTTAGAAAGAAATTTGAATTTGGTATTACAGATTTTGGAGATAACTGATCGGGCAGTTTTGTGCCTGAATTTGATGGATGAAGCAGCGCGACATCATATTACCATTGACGAACGGTCATTGGCTAGGGATTTGGGAATTCCGGTGGTGCCTGCAAGTGCGAGATTTAATAAAGGAATTCCTGAATTGATTAAAACCATTCATGAGGTAGCTACTGGGCAGATTAAATGTAAACCACATAGGATTAAAAATGTGCCGAAGCATATAGACAAGGCGGTAAACACACTAAGTAAGAAAATAGAAAACCAATATCCTGAAATACCAAATAGCAGGTGGTTGGCATTTCGGTTGCTGGATGGTGATGAGCGGGTGATGGGGGCATTGGAGACTGGAGAATTTGTTTAATATATGTTATAAAACGCCAATTACTGGAGACATTGGACTTAAGACATAACACTTACTACTTTTAAATGACTAACGAAATAAAAAAATCTGAAGATATAATAGCGCTATCAAATGAGCTGCGGTGGCAAATAGGGGATGGCTTCCATGATCAATTAACAGAGGGGATTTATGCTGATGCGGCGGCAATTGCTCAAAATTCGGTCCAAAAAGAAGGGGCTAAGAAGAACTTTAGGATTGATAGTACCATTGATAGGATAGTAACAAGTAAGATTTGGGGTTTTCCAATCATGATATTTATGCTTTCGGTGGTACTCTGGCTGACCATAGAAGGGGCAAATTATCCATCGTCTATGTTGGCGGCATTGTTATTAGATACTATTTATCCCTTCCTAAAAGAGACGTCGGCAAATATCGGAATGGTTTGGTGGTTGGATGGATTTTTATTGGATGGGGTTTACCTTGCCTTGGCATGGGTAATAGCCGTGATGCTACCGCCGATGGCTATCTTTTTTCCGATGTTTACCTTGTTAGAGGATTTTGGGTATTTACCACGAGTAGCTTTTAATTTGGATAGTCTTTTCAAAAAGTCAGGCGCACATGGCAAGCAGGCATTGACCATGAGTATGGGATTTGGTTGTAATGCGGCAGGGGTTGTGGCGACAAGAATTATTGACAGTCCACGAGAGCGATTAATAGCCATTATTACCAATAATTTTGCCCTTTGTAATGGTCGGTGGCCCACGCAGATTCTGATTGCGTCTATCTTTATTGGAGCGGTGGTTCCTAGTTATATTGCAGGAATTGTTTCTACTTTGTCGGTAATAGGCATTGCATTATTGGGGATTGGCTTTACGTTTTTGGTGTCTTGGTTTTTGTCTAGATCGGTGCTGAAAGGGGAGGTTTCTACTTTTACGTTGGAGTTGCCCCCTTATCGTCCTCCGAATGTTTGGAAAACTTTATATACCTCTTTGATTGACCGTACACTGATTGTGTTGTGGCGGGCTTGTCTTTTCGCCGCACCAGCAGGCGCAGTGATTTGGCTGATTTCTAATATCCATTTTGGTAATCAAAATATTGCTACTTGGTTGATTGATCATTTGGATGGTGTAGGATTATTCTTAGGACTCAATGGCGTGATTCTATTGGCATATATTGTTGCTATTCCTGCCAATGAAATTGTGATCCCTGCGATATTAATGCTCACAGTGATGTCGGTGAAGATTACAGGATTTGGTGCGGGAGACGGTGTGATGTTTGAGTTGGATTCTGCCACTGAAACCGCAGCTATTTTAAAAGCAGGCGGTTGGACATTATTGACGGCTATTAACCTGATGTTATTTAGTTTGCTCCATAATCCATGCAGCACCACGATATATACCATCTATAAAGAGACCAATAGTATGAAGTGGACGGCAATAGCTACTTTTTTACCATTAGTAATGGGGATCGTAGTTTGCTTTTTGGTAGCGCAGGTTTGGCGGTTGTTTGTGTAGATTTCTCGCAAACGTCAGTTCCATGGTCTATGTCCCACAGACCATATTATTTTACTCGATTAGAAGTTCTATATCTTCGAAAACCTCAGAGTCCCTTGCAGGAGACTCTGAGGGAGAGTAGCGAAAATAAAATAAGTGTTTATAAAGTTCAAAAAATGTAATCATCGCGGGTTTGTCACCTTGACTTTTCTGGAGAGGTCTAAAAGTGCAAACCTAAGAAGTTCAGAAAAACTATTTATCCATGGTCTGTGTCCTCTTTCCCATGGTCTGTGTCTTCACAGACCATCATGAAAAACGGTCTGAGGGCACTGGCCTAGGAGCGGGGAGAGGCTTTAATCCATTGCTCCATCGACACTTCTCGGTGACCTGTGTCCGCACAACACTTTTGAAGTAAATAGGCTAATGCCCTTTCAGGGCGCTTTGACAGCACAATTCCTTGTTAAAAACATGATTGCATCCACCCTTAAGTTGACGACTACGGTGTCCCCACAGACCATATTATTACCACCTACTCGATCAAAACGCAGCAATGAGCGTGATGTTTTTACTAGAAATAGTTCCTGACTTATAGCAACCATACCACTCAGCAGCATTTGGGATATTTACCATTTCTTTTTCTGCGAGTTTTGCATCTTTTTCCGACTCCCAATAAACAATATCAGTGAAGTACTGGTCTTTATTGATGTGGACCTCCCATTTGATAAATCCGGGTTGTTTGGTCATCCAGTCGGTCACAATCTGTTTGGCAATTTTCACCAAATCTTCTTGTGATACGTTTTCTGCTAATTCGTAACTTATGATGTCTTTGTACATGGAGTTATGTTTAATTGTATCGTACTTCCTTTTACCAAATCTATTAATTTCCGTTAACTTCTCCAATAGACCATCGGTTTTAGTTGTTAAATCCTTCAGTAAATTCTAAAGAGATCAGATATAAATAAGGAGACCTCGCAACAGGTGCGAGGGTGGTGGAAACTTCTTAGTTTTATACTTCGTTGCAAATTCTGATGAGGATATTTGGAAATTTGTGAAGTAAACAAAAATTATAATATTACTCCTTGCCGCACCTGTTGCGGCATCCCATAAATAGGCAAAAGGTTTAAACGATTTCCTTAAGTTATTAATCCCGCAGTCTGCTCCATGGTTTGTGTCCTCACAGACCATTCCACAAACATCAAACCACAGGATACTCCTTAGAATTCTTCACCTCTGTCATCACAAAAGAACTCTGCACTTTTCCGATGTTTTCCAATGAGGCTAATTTTTTGGAGACGAAATGCTGATAGGAAGCCATGTCTGGAATGACCACTTTAATCAGGTAGTCATACATACCCGCTATGTGATAGCATGCCACTACTTCAGGAAATAGCTGTATATCTTTTTCGAATTTTGCTAGAAATTCGGTGTGATGTTGGTTGAGTGAAATATTGCAAAATACAAGCAATGGCAGCCCAATCTTATGCCTATCTAAAATGGCTTTGTATTCTTTGATATAGCCTTCTTTTTCAAGCCTTTTTATTCTTTCAAAAATAGGAGTTGCAGTTAGGTTTAGCTTTCCTGCTATTTCTTTGATGGTGATTTTTCCATCTTTCTGCAGTTCGTTTAATAAGGATTTGTCGATTGTGTCAAGCATATTTTACTAGCATTTTATTCTGTAAGAGTGACTGATAATATTTAAATATAGATTATTATTCTATATTAAGTAAATCTATAGATTATAATTCTAATATTACATTAATATATAGAATCTATTGCTATAATTACTAATTTTGGAGTGCTACACATTAGAAATTAATGAGCGCACGTTATGCCGGAATATTAAGCCCCATATTTTTGAGGGGCTTAATTTGTCCGGTATCTAAATGAGATTACGGATAGATTTATTCATCTAAAAATTATGAATAAATCTTCCGTAATGACGGAACATTTTCTTGTGTAAGTGATGACATGTTAAAACAAACAGCAAAACTATGAAAGACCATAAATTCAGTCCTGAAAGTCAAATGATGACTTATGGCTACAAACCCGAATTGTCGGAAGGTGCCATTAAGTGCCCAATTTTTCAAACCTCCACTTTTGTTTTTCAAACAGCAGAAGAGGGAAAGGCATTTTTTGAAGTGGCATATGGGCTAAGGGAAAAACAACCCAACGAGGAATTGGGATTGATTTATAGTAGAATAAACAACCCAAATTTAGAAATATTGGAAAACCGCCTTTGTCTGTGGGACGAAGCAGAGGATTGTGCATTTTTTGAAAGTGGCATGTCTGCAATCAGCACGGTGTTGCTAGAATTTTTAAAGCCTGGTGATTTACTCGTATATAGCAATCCGCTGTACGGGGGTACCGATCATTTTATTGCACATTTCTTAAGTAAAATTGGCGTGCATACAGCAGGTTTTTCTCCGGGTGCTACCGAAGAAGAAATTATAAAAGTGATAGAACATACAGGGATGGCGGACAAACTGAAAATGATTTACTTGGAGACCCCTGCCAATCCGACCAATGACCTGATAGATATTGCAGTGTGCAGTAGGGTAGCCAAGAATTATAGTAGGACTGCTCAGCAGGTATTAGTGGCGGTTGACAATACCTACATGGGACCACTTTGGCAGCATCCGCTCAAGCATGGTGCTGATTTGGTGATGTATTCTGCTACAAAGTATATTGGAGGACATAGTGACTTGATTGCTGGCGCAGTTTTAGGGAACAAAGAATTAATGATTCAGGTGAAGACGCTTCGTACTTTTTTAGGAAATATGGTGAGTCCACATACTGGTTGGTTATTGCTGAGAAGTCTGGAAACACTGAAAGTAAGGATGGAGCAACAAACTAACAATGCTCAGGAGATTGCTGCTTTTTTGAATACGCATCCATTGGTAGAAAAAGTGTATTTCTTGGGACTGATAGAAGAAGGTTCAGAAGCATACAGGATATACAAAAAGCAATATACTGCACCAGGAGCCATGATTTCTTTTGATATAAAAGGGGGAGAGAAAGAGGCATTTCAATTTTTGAATGCTTTGAATCATATCAAATTAGCAGTAAGTTTGGGAAGTACCGAGAGTCTGGCGCAGCACCCAATCACGATGACCCATGCTGGAGTTGCTCCTGAGCATCAAAAAGCATTGAACATCACCCCAAAACTTATCCGACTGTCGATCGGTGTAGAAAATGCCAAAGATATCTTATGGGATATCAATCAGGCGTTTGATAGCGTGGGGTAGTTTTTTTTGTCAATTCTAGGGGCTATATTTTGGAGATATCTACGATATAAACTACCTTTGTAGTATAAATAGATACGAAAAACAATAAACGGTTTCAAATATGAAACCGTTATTTTGTTTAAAGCGGTCAAAGAAAAAAAATAGAAAGAAAAGTAAATAGTATAGTTATGTCAGGATTTTCATATTACACACAAGCAGGATTAGACAAATTAAAAGAAGAATTAAACGAGCTAAAAACCATAGGTCGTAGAGATATATCAAAGCAAATTGCTGAAGCGAGAGACAAGGGAGATTTGAGTGAAAATGCAGAATACGATGCTGCAAAAGATGCGCAAGGACATTTAGAAGCTAAAATTGCGCGACTGGAAACGGTGGTAGGTAATGCCCGAGTGATGGATGAGTCAGCAATTGACACTTCAAAGGTTTCAGTGCTTTCAACCGTTAAAATCAAGAATATCAAAAATGGGATGGAAATGAGCTATACGATTGTTGCGGAGGCAGAAGCAGATTTGAAACAAAACAAAATATCCATCACCTCACCAATTGGTAAGGGCATTTTGGGTAAAAAAGTAGGGGAAAAAGCAATAGTAATTGCACCTGCTGGAAAAATAGAGTTTGAAATCATTGAAATAACTGCATAATACCATGCCTAGCATATTTACAAAAATCATCAACAGAGAAATTCCTGGTCACATTGTCGCAGAGGATGATGACTTCATTGCCTTTTTGGATATCAACCCATTGGTGATGGGGCATTGCTTGGTGGTGCCTAAGGTAGAAGTGGATTACATTTTTGATTTGGAGGATGATGTCCTCGCTGGCTTGCATATTTTCTCCAAAAAAGTAGCAGGAGCAATTAAAGAAGTAGTCCCTTGTTTGAGAGTTGGCGTGGCGGTCATTGGTTTAGAAGTGCCGCATACACATGTGCATCTAGTGCCATTGAATAGTATGGATGATATCAATTTCTCTCGTCCAAAGTTGAATCCTGCACAGGAAGATTTAGGCAATTTGGCTCAGAAAATCGCATTGGCTTTTAGTGCTATTTAGGGACTTTTTCAGCAAACCCTAATTAAATGATTATTAATCTGTCCCCGCCAATTTGAACAAAAATAAAACTACAATTTGCGGAATTTACAGCTTAGCTATAAAAGATTATTCCTATATTAGCTCGTATGATTCATGTGGTTGGCTTGATGTATAGATGCGACATCAAAATCTGAGGAGTTGTTTATATTTTTCAGGTTGGCAACTGACCGGCAACCGCAGACAAAGCAGCTGCAACAAGGTAATAGCAAGGATTCCACAAATTTGGAATTATTATGAAATAGTAAGGGATTGATAGTATCGGTGTTATTGATGTACTTTGTTAAAGCGGTGAATAATACGGGTTAGTTTATTATATTGAAATAATATAAAACTATATATGAGTAATTTATTTAAGATTAAAGTTAATACGAATTTTGAATTTGATATTTCTGAAAAAGACATTTCAAAACTCGACATTATGGAAATTAATTTGGCTAGTCACCATGTTTTGCAAAAAAACAAACCTTTTACTACGACAGTTTTAGCATCAAATTTTAGAGAAAAAACATACAAAGTTAAGGTCAAGGACAATGTCTACGATGTTAGTATTTCCAATGCGTTAGATACTTTTATTAACGATATGGGTTTTTTGGTAGGCGCTGCAAAAAAAATCAATTTCATCAATGCGCCAATGCCAGGTCTTATTTTAGATGTCCTTGTTGAAATAGGACAAGTGGTTAAGCAAGATGACCCACTTTTGATTTTGGAGGCGATGAAAATGGAAAGTACCATTAAGTCCCCAAGCGAAGGTGTCGTAAAATCAATTGCTATTAAAAAGGAGGATACGGTTGATAAAGGTGATTTATTAATTGAATTTGCGTAGGAGCATTAGGATGCCAAAAGAAATTGATTGATATCAAAAAGACTTAACAAGCTTAAAGTATGAAAAAAATATTAGTTGCAAATAGGGGTGAAATTGCGATCAGAGTAATGAAGACTGCCAAGAAAATGGGAATTAAAACGGTAGCTGTTTTCTCTGCTGCTGATAGAAATGCTCCTCATGTAAGGTTTGCTGATGAAGCAATTTACATTGGAGAATCCCCTTCAAATCAATCCTATTTATTAGGCTCTAAAATTGTAAAATTAGCAAAAGAATTCCATGTTGATGCCATTCATCCAGGGTACGGGTTCTTAAGTGAAAATGCCGAATTTGCGGAGGAAGTAACCAAAAGTAACATGATTTTTATAGGGCCAAACACCAAGGCAATCCAAGTAATGGGCTCTAAATTGGCGGCAAAAGCGGCGGTGAAAAACTATGACATTCCAATGGTTCCTGGCATAGATAAAGCGGTCACTGAGGTGAGTAAAGCGATTGAAATCGCAAAAAATATTGGATTTCCAATATTGATAAAAGCTTCTGCAGGTGGAGGAGGAAAAGGAATGCGCGTTGTTGAAAAGGAAAGCGAGTTAAAGGAACAAATGACGAGGGCTATTAGCGAAGCAAGATCTGCTTTTGGAGATGGTGCTGTTTTTATTGAGAAATATATATCTGCACCACGGCATATTGAAATTCAAGTAATGGCAGATAGTCACGGAAACGTAATTCATTTGTTTGAACGAGAATGTAGTATACAGAGAAGACATCAAAAGGTGGTGGAGGAAGCACCATCAGTAATTTTAACCTCGGATTTGCGTCATAAAATGGGTGAAGCCGCTATAAAAGTAGCTAAATCGTGCGATTATGTGGGTGCGGGAACTGTTGAGTTTTTGCTTGATAGTAACAATAATTTCTACTTCCTAGAGATGAATACAAGGTTGCAAGTAGAACATCCAGTAACCGAATTGATTACAGGTGTGGATTTGGTGGAATTGCAAATTCGGGTAGCACGAGGAGAAGCATTGCCGCTGAAGCAAGAAGATTTAAAAATTAAGGGACATGCTTTTGAGTTACGTGTTTACGCAGAGGATCCATTGAATGATTTTTCTCCAAGTGTAGGTAAATTAGAAGTGTATAAACTTCCTGTGGGAAAGGGAATTAGAGTAGACAATGGTTTTGAAGAGGGAATGGAGGTACCTATTTATTACGACCCGATGTTATCTAAACTAATTACCTATGCCAAGACTAGAAATGAGGCAATTGAGCTCATGTTAAATGCTATTGCAAACTACCATATAGAAGGAGTGCAAACAACATTACCATTCGGAAAGTTTGTGTTCGAGCAGGAGGATTTCCTCTCAGGAGACTTTAATACCCATTTTGTGACACAACATTACTCAACGGAATTAATACATAATAAAAATGAAGAAGAAGCTAAAATTGCGGCTGTCATCGCTTTAAAACAATACTTAAAAGAGAAAAAACTATTGAAGATACCTTCTGAATTTTAGCGGGTGCAGTCATATCGAGTATAAAGAAATGCAATATTTTATTTAATGGTTAGAGACAAAATGGACGGTAAAATAAAGGACTTGAACGAAAAAATAGCCTTAGCCAAATTAGGAGGCGGGGAAGCACGTATTAATAGGCAACACGAAAAGAAAAAGCTGACGGCTCGTGAACGTGTGGAATATTTATTAGATGATGGCTCTTTTGAGGAAATAGGTATATTAGTAACACATAGAACAACTGAATTTGGTTTAGAAAAGGAGCAATACTATGGGGATGGTGTTATTACCGGTTACGGAACGATACATGGTAGACTAGTCTATCTGTTTGCCCAAGATTTTACTGTTTTTGGTGGCTCACTATCTGAGACGCATGCCGAGAAAATCTGTAAAATAATGGATTTAGCGCTGCAAGTTGGTGTGCCGATGATTGGTCTTAATGATTCTGGTGGTGCAAGAATCCAAGAAGGTGTCCGATCGCTGGGTGGTTATGCAGATATTTTTTACAGAAATGTCCAAGCGTCTGGCGTTATCCCTCAAATATCGGCCATCATGGGACCATGCGCAGGAGGTGCAGTATACTCACCAGCAATTACAGACTTTACCATGATGGTTGAAAACACCAGCTATATGTTTGTCACTGGACCAAATGTGGTAAAGACAGTTACTAACGAAGAAGTAACGGCTGAGGCATTAGGTGGCGCGAGTACCCATGCCACTAAATCTGGGGTGGCGCATACCACGTCAGCCAATGATGTTGCGTGTTTGGAAGATATAAAATTATTGTTGAGTTATTTTCCACAAAATAATCAAGAGGTAACTAAAAAAATAGCGTATGACTTGCAAGAGGAGGTACGTGAAGAACTATCGGATATAGTTCCAGACAATCCCAACAAGCCGTATGACATGCATGATGTAATCAAAGGGATTATAGATGTCGATTCATTTTATGAAATCCATAAAGATTATGCAGAAAATATTCTTACAGGATTTGCTAGACTAGGAGGGAGAAGCATTGGTATTGTTGCCAATCAACCCATGTTTTTGGCAGGAGTACTGGATGTAAATAGTTCTAAAAAGGCAGCACGTTTTACTCGTTTTTGTGATTCTTTTAATATCCCCCTATTGGTGTTGGTGGATGTGCCAGGGTTTTTACCTGGGACAGACCAAGAATGGAATGGAATTATTACAAATGGTGCAAAATTGCTATATGCATTAAGCGAAGCGACAGTGCCAAGAGTGACGGTAATTACACGTAAAGCATATGGCGGAGCTTATGACGTGATGAACTCTAAACACATAGGTGCTGATGTAAATTATGCTTGGCCTTCAGCAGAAATAGCGGTAATGGGTGCAAAAGGAGCGGCAGAAATTATCTTTAAAAAAGAAATTAAGGCAGCTAAAAACCCGGAAAAAAAATGGAAAGAAAAAGAAGCTGAATATGCTGATAATTTCGCAAATCCATACGGAGCGGCGAAACGAGGTTTTATAGACGAGGTTATTTTGGCTAAAAACACCCGACGAAAACTTATCAAAGCATTCGCAATGTTGGAAGGCAAAAAAGTAGAGCGCCCACAACGGAAACACGGCAATATCCCGCTATAATTCTGGTTTAATGCGCTGAAGCATCACCTGCGCCTGATGGTATTCTTATGTCTTCAACAATAAGTTGAATGTATTCTGGTGGTTTTGGAGTCGTTCTTGAAACCACAAGTGAAATAACAAAGTTTACCATCATTGCAACAGTACCAAATCCTTCGGGAGATATGCCAAACCACCACTCAGATTGGAGACCTGGGACAGATTCTTTTCCACCATCAAATAATCCAAACTTAAATTTTAGCATATACCAGAGCATTAGCAATAAGCCGATAACCATTCCGATGATTGCACCCTCTTTGTTCATGCGTTTATCAAAAATACCCAAAATAATAGCAGGGAAGAACGATGCAGCCGCTAGTCCAAATGCCAATGCAACGACGGCAGCAACAAAGCCTGGAGGGTTAATACCGAAGTATCCGGCGACAACTACTGCGACTGCAGCACTCATGCGAGCCGCTAGCAATTCTCCTTTTTCTGATATATTTGGCTTTACCATTTTTTTAATAAAATCATGAGATACCGAAGAGGCGATAACTAATAACAAGCCCGCAGCCGTTGATAAGGCCGCCGCCAAACCACCTGCCCCTACCAAAGCAATTACCCAATTGGGTAAGCGCGCTATTTCAGGATTAGCCAATACCATGATATCACGGTCAATAGTCAATTCATTTTTTTGTTTGTCACCAACATACTGTACAATACCATCTCCGTTTTTATCTTTAAATGTCAATAAACCAGTTTTTTCCCAGTTGCCAAACCACTCGGGCATTTCAGAATATTTTTTGTTACTTACTGTTTCTATTAAATTTGTTCTTGCAAATACTGAGATAGCAGGTACAGTCGTATAAAGTATCGTAATAAATAACAATGCCCAACCAGCGGATTTTCGGGCATCTCTTACTTTAGGTACCGTAAAGAATCGAACAATGACATGTGGCAAACCAGCTGTTCCTACCATTAAGGCAACAGTAATTGCAAAAACATCCATCATGGATTTGCTGCCCGTAGTATATTCATGAAAGCCTAATTCTTGCTGTAGTCCATCTAATTTATCCAACAAGTAAACACCATCTGCACCGGAACCACCAAAGCCTAGTTGTGGGATTGGATTACCTGTCATTTGAATTGAGATAAAAATAGCAGGCACCATAAAAGCAAATATTAACACACAGTATTGTGCTACTTGCGTATAAGTAATACCTTTCATACCACCCAATACTGCATAAAACAATACAATCGCCATGCCTATATATACCCCTGTGTTGATGTCAACTTCAAGGTATCTTGAAAACACAATGCCTACACCGCGCATCTGACCTGCTACATAGGTAAACGATATAATTAACGCAGCAACAATTGCCACCGATCTTGCGGCATTGGAATAATATCTATCACCAATAAAATCAGGTACAGTAAATTTCCCAAATTTTCGAAGATAGGGCGCTAACAATAATGCTAGTAATACGTATCCGCCTGTCCACCCAAGTAGGTAAACGGATCCATCATACCCGGTAAAAGAAACAATACCTGCTAACGAAATGAATGATGCGGCAGACATCCAGTCCGCGGCAGTTGCCATTCCGTTAATCATCGGTGGAACTCCACCTCCTGCCACATAAAATTCTTTTGAAGACCCTGCTCTAGCCCAAATGGCTATTCCTATATAAAGTGCAAATGAAATTCCGACAAGTATCCATGTCCAAGTTAATATTCCCATGATGTATTTTTAAGTGTTAGCTTTTCGTTATTTTATGCTTCGTCGAACCCGTGTTTTTTGTCTAGCTTATTCATTAACCGTACATAGACAAATATCAAAACCACGAACACATACATTGCTCCTTGTTGGGCAAACCAGAAACCTAATTTGAAACCACCAATTTTTATAGTGTTTAGTTGGTCAACCAATAGAATTCCAAATACATAGGAGACCAAAAACCAAATACTTAAAAGGATTGATAGGTATTTTAGGTTTTGTTTCCAATACGCTTTAGCGTTTTCTTTATGTGTCATTGTTTTTATTATATAAAAAGAATAAATTGCTGTTATTCAGGTACAACTTGATTATTAGGTTATCTTGAACTATCCATTATTAAAAAAATCAAACATAATCAAAACTGGTGGAAATTATTGTAATAAGTGAAATAACTTTGACCTTAAAGAGGAAATTTATTGTTTGAATTTGTATTTATAGCGAATATTATTGCACAAAAATTCTAATATAACAAATATAATGTAAGACTAACGTTATTTTCCTTTTAACTAAAAAAATTGATAGTGAAGGGCTGAGTGATGCTAGGTATCCATAAAAGTCGTTTCTAAAAACTTAATATTTTAAAAAATAATAGTTGTAACTTACCTATCAAGAAAAATCATGACAAATGAAGCAAGCCTTAAAAAATAGGAGTAAACTTAGGAAGCTTGGAACGTATTTTGTGGCTGTTGCTGTTGGCATCGGTTTTGTCCTCCTGTTAAACCAATATTTCGAAATTTTTGGTCAAATAGATTTTGGCAAGGCCATATATATCCCAAATTTATTGAGTACAATTTTTACAATCACCATCATCGCTACTATTTTTATAGTGATATTAGAAAAAGGACATCCTAGTAAAACCATTGCGTGGATATTGATATTGATATTGTTTCCGTTGGTCGGAGTTCTCCTCTACTTATATTTTGGTAAAAACTATAGAAAGGATAAAATTTTCTCAAGGAAAGGGGTGGAAGATATCCCTAGAATAGCGGCGCATAGCAAAAATCAAATCACCGAATTAGACCATCATCATTTAATTAAAAAGGAATATATCAAAGGTAAAAAAGGAATCATCAGGTTATTGTTAAACAATAGCAAAGCATTGCTGACTGAAAATAACCGAATTGAAATATTTAATAATGGGAAAGAAAAATTTGAGGCGCTATTGGCTTCTTTGCACAATGCCAAGCATCACATTCACCTTCAATATTATATTATAGACGATGATCAAATTGGAAATCTAGTTAAAGAATTATTAATCAATAAGGCAAATGAAGGCGTAGCGGTAAAGGTGCTTTATGATGAGGTAGGAAGCTGGGGATTAAGTAAAAAATTCATTAGAGAATTACGAAAGGGTGGTGTTAAAATAACGGGATTTATGCCAGTTCGTTTTCCGCTTTTTGCTAACAAGGTGAATTATAGGAATCACAGAAAAATTGTGGTAGTGGATGGAAGAGTAGGTTTTCTGGGAGGCTTCAACATCGCAGACCGGTATATTGAGGGGACACCAGAGTTAGGGCCTTGGAGAGATACACATCTAAAAATAGAAGGGGATGCAGTGCATAGTTTGCAGGCTATTTTTGTGGCTGATTGGTATTTTGCTAACAGCGAATACTTAAAAGATGAAGCGTATTTCCCGAAGCATCAAATAATGGATAAAACGTTAGTACAAATTACTGCCTGTGGTCCTGATTCCGATTGGGCAAGTATCATGCAGGCCTACTTCATGGCAATCACCACCGCTAAAAAATATATTTACATTTCAACCCCATACTTTGTGCCGAATGAAAGTATTATGACGGCATTAAAAATCGCTTCTTTAAGTGGAATTAGGGTGATTGTTTTATTGCCTGAAAAGGCTGATTTTTTTCTGTATACATGGACGACTCGTTCTTACGTAGAGGAGTTGCTAGAGGCCGGGATAACGGTTTTTTTCTATCAAAAAGGATTTACACACAGCAAGGTGATGATTGTTGATGGTATTTTTTCATCGGTAGGTTCAGCCAATATGGATGTCAGAAGTTTTGAGCAAAACTTTGAAGTAAATGCTTTGATTTATGATAAGACCACCACAGATTTATTGCAGACGGCCTTCATAAATGATTTAAGTAATAGTAAAGAAATTATTTTTGATGTGTTCAAAAATAGACCTTCTGCTCATAAATTTGCGGAGGCGGTGGCGAAGATATTTACACCTTTGCTTTAATGGGATGCGGATTACTTTTTCATCCGCTCAGGATTTTCACTCAAAAAAGCCTTCCAACTTTTGGTAGTAGAGTGTGGTTTTCCACGCTGATAGTGATGACAAAGTGCTACGGCTAATGCATCAGAGGCATCCAATAGCTTTGGGGATTCATTAAAATTTAGCAATTTCATGAGCATTTTTGCTACTTGCTCTTTAGAGGCATTGCCATTGCCGGTCACGGACTTTTTGACCATTTTAGGAGCATACTCTACAATAGATATTTCTCTAGATAATGCCGCTGCCATGGCAACACCCTGCGCCCTGCCCAATTTTAGCATGGATTGCACGTTTTTGCCATAAAATGGTGCTTCTAATGCTACTTCATCAGGCGAGAAATCATCTATGATACTGATGATTCGTTCGAAAATTTTCTTGAGTTTCATGGCATGATTTGTATATTTGCTGAGGTGAATAACGCCAAACTGAAGCAATCTACATTTTTGTCCGTTGACTAGAATTAAACCATATCCCATAACACTAGTGCCGGGGTCAATACCCAAAATAATTTTTTCCTTATTTTTTTGCATCGATGCAATTTAGCCATATAGCAACATTTAAAAAACTTTTTGAGAACAAGAGATTTGTCTTTCTGCTGAAACTTAGCATTATTGCCTTGATTATTTATTTTGTATACCTGAAACTAAAAGCGGAAAACGAGTTTGGTAAAAGGTTATTGGAACAATTCATGACAGGTACCTTTAGGGATTCTTACCCATTAATGTTCTTGGTTTTTTTGCTATTGTTTGTAAACTGGTCTTTGGAGGCGGTGAAGTGGCAAATTTTGGTATCAAAATTTGAAAAACTAAGTTTTATGAACTCGCTAAAGGGAGTGCTGACCGGTTTGAGTATGGCATTTATTACCCCCCATAGCGTGGGTGATATTGCTGGAAGGGTGTTGCACCTTAACCATGAAAGACGATCAGAGGCAGTTGGTACTATTCTGTTGGGCAGAATTACGCAATCCTTGACCACTTACTTTTTTGGATTTTTTGGGGTGTTGGTAATCTTAAAATTAGGCTTTGGATTTTCAAATCTAGTAGTTATTGCTTTGTCAGTTTTGTTTCTATTCCTTTGGAGTTTCTTCCTTTGGTTGTTAGTGGAAGGAAGAGAAAAAACTTTGCGAAAACTAACATCTATTTTTGGTAGGGGTATTACCAGGTATTTGTATGCGGCAAAAGAATTTAGCTCGAAAGAGGTTTTGGCGGTGTTGTTACTATCTGTTTTACGGTATGCTGTGTTCTGTTTTCAATTTGTGATTATGCTGTACGTTTTTGATTTGAAACTGTCGTTATGGATTTTAACAGCTGGGGCGACATGGATGTTTTTGGCTAAAACCATTGTGCCAATCATTAACATGTTTTCAGATTTAGGGGTTAGAGAATTTTCTACACTGTATTTCTTTGGTATGTTTGGTGCAGACAATGTGAAAGTAACGTTAGCAAACCTGATGTTGTGGGGAATTAATTTATTGGTTCCAACCATCGTAGGTTTATTTTTTGTTTTAAAAGTAAAGCCAAGAAAAAAATGACAGCACTGCTTTTCTCTATATTTTCTGTGCTTTATGCCTTGCTGATTTTAGTTTTTTATAAGGCGTGGAGGCAGATTGACCAGCCAAATTCCAAGCAAACTAAAGGGCAAGTGAAAGTAACAATCCTGATTCCTGTAAGAAATGAAGAGAAAGGAATT
>CAYRIF010000034.1:0-4105 GCA_964424205.1 uncultured Roseivirgaceae bacterium
TTCTCCCGATAAGTATCGGGATTGCGGCTACACGAAGCTAATCGCATGAATAATGAGGGTTAAGCGAAATGCTATTAATCAACTGATAGTAAGGGTGTTACAAATGTGCTTTACTAAAACGGTAAATAATGCGGGTTAAGTCATACGTCCTACCGTCTTATGTCATTCGAAAAATCACTCCATATAAAAAATTCGTTTCACTCGCTCGCTGACTTTTGTAAGAATTTCATATGGTATGGAATTGATCTTTGAAGCAATTGTCTTGAGTGGCAGGCCTTTCCCAAAAATGATGACTTCGTCGCCTTCTTCGGCTTCAATATCGGTCACATTAATCATGGTCATGTCCATGCAAACGTTGCCAATGACCGGTGCGAATTTTCCGTTGATTAGCACTTCGCCTACGCCATTGCTAAACCTGCGGTCGAAGCCATCGGCATAGCCAATGGCGATGGTTGCGATTCTTGAATCTTGATTGACTTCTCCTTTTCTATCATAGCCAATCGTTTCCCCACTTTTGATGTCTTTTATTTGCGAAATCGTGGTTTTCAATGAGGCAACAGCCAATAAATTTTCTTGTAATGCCTCATCGTAACCAATGCCATGCAACCCAATTCCTAGCCGTACCATCCCAAAATGATAGTCAGGGAAACGGATAATGCCTGATGATTTCAAAATATGTTTTACAATATTTATGTGCAATTCTCTTTCTAAGAATTCTACTCCGGTTTGCAACATCTTCACTTGTTTTTTGGTGAAATCATCAAACTTTGCGCCCTCAGACCCTGCCAAATGACTGAAGACCGAAGCGATTTCAATTTGAGGATTTACTTTTATAATTTCTACAAGTTCCTTCAAATCACTTGCTTCAATTCCCAAGCGGTGCATGCCGGTATCCAATTTGATATGCACTTTGGAGGTAGCATGATTTACTTTTAAAAAATCTGCAAATCCCCGCATCATACTTAAACTATAAATCTCAGGCTCCAGGTTATGCTCTAGTAATTTTTCAAAACTTTCAAGCGACGCATTCATTACCAAAATCGGCAACGTAATGCCGTTTTGTCTTAATATGATACCTTCATCAGGGTAGGCTACACCCAAATAATCAACTTTATTAAATTGCAATAAATTGGCGATTTCAAGAAATCCACTGCCATAGGCAAATGCTTTAATCATGACCAATATTTTGGTTTCGGGCTTCAGCTTTCCTCTAAAATAATTGAGGTTAAGTGTCAAGGAATCCAAATTGATTGCCATGACCGTGCCATGCACTTTTTGTTGGAGTTTTTTAACCACCTGCTCCAAAGCGAATTTTCTAGCACCTTTTACTAAAATTATTTCGTTATGAAAATTTGACTCCTCAAATTTCTCCAGAAAATCTACTGTGTCATTATAGAAAATAGTCGGAATACTTAAGTCCTGATGGTACGTTTTAATAGCTGTACCTATTCCTATAAACTTATGAATTCCTTTGCTACCTATCAGTTCAAATACCTTGGCATAAAACTGCTTTTTGTCATGTTTTATTTCTGCAAAATCTGATAGTATTAATGTTTTGTTTGCTCGCTGATTTTGTTGTGACAAAAAATCAAGTGCAATCTTCAAACCTGCCAAATCATTATTATACGTATCATCAATCACATAGCACTGATTAATTCCTTGCTTGAATTCTAATCGCATCGCAACAGTAGGCAAACTATCAATACCATTTTGAATTACTTTTTCCGTAATTCCCAGATACAAACAGGTGGCAATACAGGTCATGATATTTTCTATCGATGCCTTGTCAGAAAATGGCACTTCGAAAGATAGCCGACTCCCTTTATATTTCAGCGTAATCTCTGCGCGTTTGTTTTTATAGGTCACATTTGTAATGCCCACCTCAGCATTGCCATCATACGACCACGAAAATAACTGCCCTGATGCCCTCCCGTTTTTTCTTAATGCGTCATCAATACCTTTATGGTTTTTACAATAAATAACCACCGCCGTATTCGAAAAGAGTTTTGTTTTCTCACCAATCTTCTCATCGTTACTCCTAAATCCTTTGTCATGTGCAGAACCAATGTTGGTAAATATGCCAATACTGGGTTGAATGATTTTTTCGAGACGGGTCATTTCATCAGGTTTAGAAATCCCCGCTTCAAAAACACCTATTTCGTGGTTTACCCCCAGCTCCCAAACCGACAGTGCCACACCCAACTGCGAGTTATAACTCTTTGGACTTTTTGCCACTTGATATTGCTGAGAAAGTATTTGGCTAAGCCACTCCTTCACAATTGTTTTTCCATTGCTGCCTGTAATGCCAATAACAGGAATGTTAAAAGCGGAGCGATGTGCTGTCGCAATTTTCTGCAATGCGGCAACACTATTTTCAACCTTCAAAATATTTGCTTCAACAAACGAGACATAGTCCTCCTTCGCACCCTTCTCAACAATAAATTGCCTTACTCCTTGGTCATATAAATGCTGAATGTAATGATGCCCGTCATGGACTTCGCCTTTGATTGCTACAAAAACGATACCTGTCACGATCGACATTCGCCGACTGTCGGTTTGAAAGCTACTAATTAACCTGTCTTCAAAAAATTGAATTAATCTTCCTCCCGTTATTTTTTCAAGTTGACTAAATAATATTTGGTTGTCTTTCACGCTGTAAAAATATTTAATCTATTGCTAAAACCATCTCGTATTGATTGATTTGATTTTCGAAACCCATTTTCTCTAAGAAGTGCATCACGTCTTTTTCTGCTTTTGGAATATTTAAAATTGTTAATTGCTTGCCGCCAGTAGCATCATCCATAAAATTTATCAAAGCACTACCAATCCCTTGTTTTCTCCTATGTTTTGCGACACTCATTTGTGAAATTCTACCATGATGTTGATAAATGGCATATCCAATAATTTCCGCTCCCGCCAAAGCTACAATAACCCGCTCATTCTTTAAATTTTTGTGCAATAAAAGATTACTATCCAAAAAGGAGGGCTCAAAATCTGCAAATTCTTTGAACTTTTCCAAATCATTAGCATCAGCTTTAATTACCTTTATTTCCTCAGCTAGCCGGTTTCCTTTCATACGGTTACATAATTTGAAACAATGAAAATAATTAGATTGTGCAAATCCAATTCGCGCATATGCCTTGATTGCCTTGGTGTTTGTGGTAATCACCTCCAACACGCACTGCTTCACATGTTCGTCTTTTAGTTTTGGAATTAATAGCGCATATAGCTTAGCAGGTATATGTCTCCCCCGATACTGAGGAATGACACCGGTTCCACCATTATAGGCGGTATATTTACCCTTATATTCAGCAATACTCGTAAATATAAAACCTACTAATTTTTCTTTATCAAAAGCGCCAATAGACAATTCAAAATTGATGTTAAGTTTCTCCACAAACTTCCCGTAAAATTCCTTCTCGGTCATTTTGAAATGTACAGTATAATCTGAAAATGCCTCCTCGAATGCTTGATACATTTTGTCAATATCCGCTACTTTTAGACTTCTAAAATTTAATTGGTGCATTTTCTTCTTTTCCTCAAAACTATTGAATCAGTTGTTTATAAAAAAATATAACCATTCATCAAATTTTTCGTTAATAATGGGGAGATTTTTGTACCTTTACCTACATTTTAACCTATGAAACTACTTACAACCAAGTCTTTTGTCACATTTCTGCTCAGCCTCTTTTTAGTTGCGGTGATGTTTGACGTAGCTTCTGCGAATGAAAAAACAGGAGAAAATGATAAAAAAACTGTAGTCTATTCTGAAAAAACAAAAGAGCGTAAAGAAAACGAGGGGCGTAAAATTCAGAAAAAAGTGACATTCCAAAAGGCTTCAACTTCAACCGAAAAGGAAAATACGGTAAAAGCAACCACCAAGAAAAGAGAGATAAAGCAAGACAATTCAGAATCTGTCTTATCCTATAACTTCATCTTTTATTTGGTGTATGAGTTCAAATTTTCTGATATCCTCAATTTTGAAAAAGGGAGAGAATCTCAGCATATCATTGACCGACCAATTGAAGATATTTTATTTGATAAGGGAAAGAGCCTTTTCAACTGGCTAATTTCTACTATTTCATATTAACCTGAGTACGACTAA
>CAYRIF010000034.1:4205-19311 GCA_964424205.1 uncultured Roseivirgaceae bacterium
ATGACACAAATATTTGGAAACCTTCTGATTAATTCTTTGTATAAATTAAAAGAGGGCCCATCTAAGCCACCATCTTTATCGATATCTGTTGTTTTAACATACTTCAAACCTCTATCGTAGAAATACTCGATGTGTTTAAAAACATCTAACGTGGTTTTTTGCTGCCAACCCTTCACAATAATTTTTCCTTCACGGGCATCTGCCGCTAACGTAATGTTTTCTCTGCCATAAGACACAATCCATGAGGCAAACAATGCTTTGTTATTAACGGCAATGGTTGCCGAAGTCACATAATTTGCACCGTACTCATATGCTTTACTGATATCACCATCGGTATGTATTCCTCCAGTGAAATCTATCTCTAAGTTAGTGTAACCGGCAATAGATTCTAATACGTGATAATTTTTGGGTTTCCCTTTTCTTGCACCATCTAAATCTACCAAGTGAATTTGCTTAATACCATGTTGTTCAAACTCCATGGCTATGTCAAGTGCACTTTTATCATAGATAGTTTTATCCGTAAAGTCTCCGCGTCTTATTCTTACGGCTTTACCGTCCATTACCCATATCGAAGGTATAATTTTTATCATCTGCTTATAAGTTAGTTATATTAACTACGCATAAAAGTAAATCCATGCTTAAATTATGCAGCACCTAGATTAACAATAAAGTTTCATGCGAAGGAGAAAACTACAACGAAAAACCGAGAAATCAAAATGAACTTAAGAATGAGTGTTACAAATTAGCAGCAATTCCAACTTTGGTGGACATGACCGCTGGGCGATACGATGCTAAGAAAGTTATAACAATGATGCTAATTGCGGTAAAAATAAAATCAGTCACTTCCATTTTTATAGGATAGGCATCTATCACTGAAGACTCCATACCCATAGATACTAATCCAACATGCTGCTGTAGCATACACAGCACAAAACCCATAACCAAACCCACAATTGCTCCTGAAAAAGCAATGATTGTTCCTTCTGCTAGAAAAATTCTTTTCACTAATGTGGGTGTTGCCCCCATGGAATATAAAACAGCCACATCCTTTTTCTTTTCAATACCTAGCATAGTCAAGGCAAAGAAAATATTAAAAGATGCCAGGGCTAAAATAAAAGAGAATACAAAAAATACAATAAGTTTTTCGGTTTTGATTGCCCTGAGCAGACTTGCATGCTGCTCATCACCATTCAGCACATCAAAATCGCCCCCAAGTACGTTCGCTATTCTTTCTTTTACTTCTGTTAGCTTGAATTCCTCGCTGGTTTTCACCTCTAGTGAGGTTCTTTTTCTGCCGAAATCAAAAAGATCTACAGCAAAATCTAAGGGTACAAAAATATAGGCTTCGGTGTACTGCTGTTCGATTGCAAAGACTCCTCCCGGCATGATACTCTTTTTCTTAAACAGTTTACTAGGATCAAGCGAACCTATTTTAACACCCTTTGGATAGTATATTTTAATAGCGGTAAACTCATCATCCATGGGAATAGAAAGCTGTAGCTGAATAGACCTGCCCATAATAGCATAGTTTATATTTCCATCTTTCAATTTGGAATCCCCTTCAACAATGGTTTCCTCAATTTTATTTTGCTCCAAAAAATTATCGCTGACTCCTTTGATTTTTATTATCATCTGGGCTTCTTTATACTCAACCAGTGCATTGTCCTCTACCACCTCTGTAAGTGCAATAACCCCATCAATTCCTTTAATTTTATTCGTAAGAGAATCTGAAATAATGAAGGACTTGCCATTACTTGCCGCAATTTTTATTTGAGGATCAAAAGAGCCATAAAGAGACCGAATATTTTCTTCCAACCCATTTATCACCGAAAGCACCACCACCAACGCCATCGTGCCAATCGCCACTCCTACCATAGAAATAATAGACATCACATTGATGAAGTTTTTCTTTTTCTTCGACCAGAAATATTTTTTCGCTATTAATAAGGGGAGGTTCAATGGCTGCTATTATTAAATTGATTCTTTTTTACCATTCTCTGGTGGCATATTTAAGTCTTTGAAAATTGCATCCATTTTTTCGCCATAGGCGGCAGAATCGTCAAGGTAAAATGCCAAATCAGGAACTCGCTGTACTTGCTTGCCTATTTTATTTCCCAAATATTTACGCATCTCACTTTTGTTATTATTTATATGGTTGATTGCCGCAATTTTATCCTTAACCAACATCAAACTCACGTACACCCTGGCCAAACCCAAATCAGCCGTCATTTCTACATCCGTAATTGTTGCAAAAATATTTCCCAAAATACTTTTTCCTTCCTTCTGAAAAATTTGGCTAAGGTCTTTTTGAATTAATTTCGAGTATTTTTTTTGTCGGGTGCTTCCCATCTTATTCCTTCTTGATTTTGTATTTTATCACAATATTAGTGTAATTTCACCACTTAAAAATATGATTGGTATCATTATGCCAAAATAAAATAAAAAATAGAAATCCTTTGTTACGTTTTTTTAGAATAAACGATCCTTACAGACTCATTACAATTGCCATTATATTGGTTGCCATAAGGCTTATGTTGTTTTTGGGTGATGCGCAATTGACTTCCGAATTGCATTGGATGCTCATTGGTGAAAGTATTAACAGTGGTAAAAATCTATACAGCGGTATTTGGGATAATATTGAACCACTTTCGGCAGTAACCTATGCGTTGATAGACCAAGTTTTTGGCAGATCATCAAATGCTTATCATATTATCAGCATCACATTAGTGCTCATTCAGGCATTTCTATTCAATGCAGTCCTAATCAAACACAAAGCACTTACAGAAAACACCTACTTACCTGCTTTTATTTATGTAATATTGATGAATGTATTTTTTGACATGTCTGTATTATCCCCAGTATTGCTGTCACTCATTTTTATAATTTTAGCATTTGATAGTATTATCACCCATTTAGTCACAAAAAAAGATGATCAGTTGATTTTTTTCACCGGCGTCTATATAGGAATTGCCACCCTGTTTTATTATTCGGCTTTCACAGTATTAATTGCTACTTTCGCTTCCTATTTACTATTGACAGGAACTTCAGCACGCAGACATTTACTGCTTTTTTTCGGGTTTGTTATGCCTGTTATTATCACCGCCATCTACTTTTATATAAGCGGGAGTGCCAAAGGATTTTATATTGATTATGTCCTTTCCGTTTTCAATGTTGAGGCATTTATGGCGTTAGACTTTCTTTCCTTTTTAGGAATCATACTCGTCCCCCTTCTTTTCATTGTAGTTGCAGTTGTAAAAACATTCTCTGCTATCGGGTATAATAATCAACAGCAAAGAGTACAAAAGGTGATGTTTTTTATGCTTGTGTTAGGCTTAGCGGCTTGGTTTATTAATAGAGACCGGTCTACCTATCAGATGATTATTTTTGCATTGCCTTCCGCTTTTTTTCTTACCAATTTCTTTTTGAGTATTAAGAAAAAATGGCAAGCTGAAGTGGTATTTAGTGTTTTTTTAGTATTTATCGTTTTTATCAATATTGCTTCCTACAAAGAATATGGGTTTGTTAAGAAAATCATACACTTTGAAAAACTTATCGTACAAAAAACTAATTGGGATGACATCACCAATGGAAAGAGAATACTTGTAATCGGCAATAATATCAGTGCGTATAAAAATGCCACGTTAGCAACGCCCTATTTCAATTGGGACCTATCAAAACAACACTTGGAAAATCAAAATTATTATGATAACATCACTGCCATTTTCCTAAATTTTAAGAATGACATGCCTGAAGTGATTATTGATAATAAAGCCATGATGGAAAGCCTACAATCAAACATTCCGCTGCTTAAAAATAATTACAAAAAACATAGTGATGGTGTGTATGTGTTGAGATAGCACCTCCTAACCTGACTTCGACGAATAATTTATTCCACAGAAGGTGGAATGTTAGATTTAAGGCATCAAAGGGGAAGCAATAGCATGCTATTTCTATACTTTTATGTTTTGAAGATTGCGTTTTCTTTGCCTTCCCATTAGGCTTTATGAAATTTCATTACAGCGGTGAAAAAATTCTCCGTCGAACTCAGGTTCCTAATTTTGTGCAAAATTTTGGGGATGCCGCAATTCAGCGGCACTAGCAACCAATTTTATCGACTCTTCTTCCATGTCTTCCTCCTTCAAAATCCGTGGTTAGAAATGTCATCACACATTTTTCTGCCAGTGTATAGTCAATAAACCTCGCTGGTAGGCAAATAATATTGGCATCGTTATGTTGGCGCGCCAATGCTGCTAATTCCACACGCCAGCATAGTGCCGCTCGGACACCTTGGTGCTTGTTAGCGGTCATTGCCACCCCATTTCCACTCCCACAGATTAATATCCCCAAATCAGCATCACCAGATTCCACCGCTGTAGCCACTGGATGGACAAAATCAGGATAGTCTACCGAAGCATTGCTATACGGCCCAAAATCTTTTACTTTATATCCCTGTTTTTTGAGCGCTTCAATGATGTTTTTTTTGTATTCAAAACCGGCGTGGTCTCCGCCAATTGCTATGTTTTTAACTTTGTTTTGTGACATGGTAAATTTTGGTTCGTTATTTTTATGATTTATGCCTCCGCCATTGCCTTCAAATGTTCTTTTTCTACCCTTCGAGAAATAATGATACTTACTTCGTACAGTAAAGATAAAGGAATTGCAATTAGTATTTGACTTACCACATCAGGTGGCGTTAATATCGCTGACAAAAATAATATGATTACGATAGCATGTTTACGATAGGCTTTCAACAATGTGGGCGTCACGATGCCCGCTTTTGACAAAAACAATGTAATCATAGGAATCTGAAACAATATACCACAAGCCAAAACTAGGGTAGAAATAAAACTCACATAATAGGTGATATCGAATTCATTGGCAATTTCAGGGGCTACCTTGTAATTAACCAAAAAATTAAACGACATGGGGGTAATGATATAATAACCAAATAAAATTCCTAAGACAAATAACAAGCTAACAAAAAATACGGCGCCGCGGCTTGATTTTCTCTCCCCAGCATGCAAGCCAGGGCTAATAAACCGCCAAACCTCCCAAAAGGTATAGGGAAAAGCACAGATTAGTCCAATCGTTGCTGAAGAAGTGAGGTGCATCGTAAACTGCCCTGTTACCTTTCTACTTTGGAGAATAAAATCAAGTTCCTTCACACATAACACATCCGAACCGATTAAATCTCCCAATCGACACAGCATCCTAAATGTCCAAAAATCAGGTTTTGTCGGTCCTAAAATAACAGTACCCCACACAAAATCACTTGCCAGAAAAGCAACGACAGAAAAAACAAATATGGCCACTACCGATCGCACCACATGCCACCTGAGTTCTTCCAGGTGGTCTAAAAATGTCATTTCTTTTTCTGTACGCGTCATTGACTATTACTTAAACAATGCAAAATCCGCCATCCAAGCATTCACCTCCTGCTTGACTGCTTTTATTTCTGCCTCACTTTCGTGTTTAATTATCACCCTGTCAATCAACCCTACAATTTTCTCCATGTCACTCTCCACCAATCCTCTTGTGGTAATTGCAGCCGTACCCACTCTCATTCCTGAAGTAACAAATGGAGACTTGTCATCAAACGGCACCATGTTTTTATTGATAGTAATATCGGCTCTTACCAGTGAGTTCTCCGCTTCTTTGCCAGTGATGTTTTTTGCCCTCAGGTCAATCAGCATCAAATGATTATCTGTTCCTCCTGAAATAATATCATACCCGCGACTTACAAAAGCCTTGGCCATCTCCGTCGCATTTTTCTTAACCTGAATGATATAATCCATATACTCGTCAGACAGTGCCTCTTCAAAAGCTACTGCTTTTGCGGCAATCACATGCTCCAACGGGCCTCCTTGTGTGCCTGGAAAAACCCCAGAATCCAGCAAAGATGACATCATTCTTATATTTCCTTTTGGTGTTTTATAGCCAAAAGGGTTCTCAAAATTCTGCCCCATCATGATCAGTCCTCCTCTTGGACCACGTAATGTTTTGTGCGTAGTTGTCGTAATAATATGGCAATGCTCCACCGGGTCATTTAAAATTCCCCTTGCAATCAATCCTGCGGGATGTGCAATATCTGCTAATAATAATGCACCTACTTCATCCGCTATTTCCCTCAGCCTTTTATAATCCCAGTCCCTGCTGTAGGCAGAGGCACCACAGATAATCAATTTTGGTTTTTCTTTTTTGGCGATGACTTCCACATGATCCCAATCAATGGTGCCAGTTTCCTTTTCAACACCGTAAAAAGATGGTTGGTAAATTTTACCAGATTGATTCACCGACGAGCCATGTGACAGGTGTCCACCATGTGACAGGTCAAACCCTAAAATTTTATCTCCCGGATTAAGTACCGCTAACATCACTGCTCCATTGGCTTGCGCCCCTGAGTGTGGTTGAACGTTTGCCCATGATACATTGAAAAGTTCCTTGATTCTATCTATGGCAAGTTGCTCTACCTGATCCACTATTTCACACCCTCCGTAATATCTTTTCCCTGGTAACCCTTCCGCATATTTATTGGTTAGCACACTGCCCATTGCTTCCATCACTTGGGGCGAAACAAAGTTTTCCGATGCTATCAATTCAATGCCCGATTCCTGGCGATGTTTTTCTGCAGCAATAAGTTCAAAAATTTTCGTGTCTCTAGTCATGCTTTTCTTTTGAGGAATTTTTTGACAAAAATACAGTAAGCTTATAGAACATTAAATGTATTTGGCAATATTTTTTTACACCCGCCACTCATCACTCAAATTAGGGGATTTATCCTATTTTAATTGGATATTGGTGCTTTGTCCACTATATTTTCAGAAAAAATCTAACGATGAAAAAACCTACCTATTATTCCGTCTTATTATTTACGGTTATCCTATTCTTAAGCGCTTGCAGAAATTTTAAAACTGAAAAAGGGAATGGAGACATCATTACAAAAAATTTCGATATCTCTAATTTCACGGAATTGGATATTAATGGTTTTTATGAAGTTTTTCTAACACAGGGATTATCAGAAAAAATTACCATTGAAACAGACGAAAATCTTTTCGAATTTATTGCTGTTTCTAATGACGGGGAGACGCTAGTATTAGATACCCAAGATGGCATCCGCTTACAAAGTGACCATGGTATAAAAGTCTACATTACCTATAGTGCGCTTTCGGATATTTCTATGAGCGGAGCAGGTGTTATAAAAACAGAAAGCTTACTCAGTGCCGATGAGTTAAAAATTAAAATGTCGGGTGCAGGCGTCATTGATTTAAAACTTAAGGCAAAGGAGTTAGAAATTATCCTTTCAGGAGCTGGTTCTATTAAACTATCCGGAAATGTCGAAAATCAAGACCTTAAAGTAAGTGGCGCAGGAAGTATAGATGCCTATAATCTTACAAGTGAAAACTGCATTGTGGGGCTTTCTGGTGTCGGTTCTGCCAAAATTTTTGTTAGCGAAAACTTAGACGCTTCGGTGAGTGGTATCGGTGGAATCAAATTCAAAGGGAATCCAAATCATGTGGTGAAAAATGTTTCGGGCATTGGGAAAATAAAAAATATGAGTGGTAGTGATGAGGAGGAAAAGTCAATTTAAACATGTAATATTTTGTTGATAAATTGACTTTTTCTAATACTAAATCAGTATCTTAGTGTTTGAAACAACCTATTTTTTTATTCAAGTAGCTTTAAACAGCTGATTTTTACTGTTTTAACCTATAAAATTTAAACCTTTATTATTATGAACAGAATTTTAGTTCCGACTGATTTTTCAGAAATTTCACAAAATGCATTTGAAGTAGCTGTAAAAATTGCAAGAAAATTTGATGCGGAAATTTACTATTTAAACATTGTAGAACCTTCCATAATAGCTGGGTTTAGTGCCTCTGGTAGCTTTGCTGCTGACATGGTGCTTACCGAAGATGATCGCTTTATTCTAGAATTACACCAAATCAACAAAAAGAAGCTTATCAATAAAGTTTGGGAAACAGACACAACTGATGTTGGTGTGTATCCATGTGTGACCATTAATCAAATGGAATCGGGTATATTAAACTTTATTGACAAATATGATATTGATTTGGTGGTCATGGGTACCAGTGCTGAAAATGCCTATGATGAAATCTTCTCAGGAAACCATACTGAAAAGATTATGAGGGGGTCTTCATGTCCTGTCTTAGCAATTAAAAATTCGGTTGAAGATTTTGACATCAATAATATTGTCATTGCGACAAGTCTAAATTCAAACGATATAAAAGCCATGAAGTATATCAAAAAAATATTGGCACATTTCAATCCGCAAGTTCATTTGCTGCATATTGCTACGGGTTCTTCCATCGTTATCGATGATGTAAACAAAAAGCTCAATGCGTTTGCTAAAAAACATGAAATACAAAATTATACGAGCAATGTGATTCATCATAAAGATTTGAAAAGGGGAATTTATCAGTTTGCCAAAGAAATAAATGCGGATATTGTTACCGCATTTACACATGGTCGAGGTGGCTTTTCTCAGTATTTCAACAAAAATCTATGTGAAGACTTAGTAAAAGAAGCCCACATGCCAGTACTCTCCGTACATTTAGAGTATTAATAAAAAAATAAACACGCTTTTATTCATGATGATAGTGCTCTTAAATTTAAGAGCACTATTTTTTTATACCTTCTTTATTTAACTTGCCCATTATTTTTCAATTTTAACACTGTTTGCTTTGGACTTAATCAAACTTAGACAAGAAATAAATAAACTTGATGATGCATTACTTGCGCTACTGAGCGAGAGGACTGTCCTCATCAAGGAAGTGGGAGTGCTCAAGAACAAACGGCAAGTCAACGTCTATAATCCAGAAAGGGAAAAAGAAATTTTAGACCGTTTGAAAAAAAACAATAACGGCTTTCTGAGTGAACAAGCCATAGATGCTATTTTTTTAGAGATTTTTGCAGTCAGCAGAAATTATGAGTTACCTGAGCGTGTGGCATATCTTGGGCCCGAGGGAAGCTTTACACACCAAGCAGCAGCAGATAGGTTTGGAGCAATTAGCAACTACTTTCCACTTGCCTCTATAAAATCAGTTTTTGAAACCGTAACCACCGGCAGGGCAACGTATGGCATTGTGCCCATTGAAAATAACCAGCAAGGCGTGGTCAGTGAAACTGTCAGTTACTTGGCAGAATTTGATTTAAAAATTGTGGCGGAAATTCCAATGGCAATCCATTTTTGTTTTGCAACTTTTGCAGAAAAAATAACCGATATTAAAAAAATATACTCTAAAGACATTGCTTTCAGACAGTGTAAAAAGTTTATCAATGATTCGTTTCATAATAATATCCCAGAACTAATTCCAGTAAACTCTACCTCCAAAGCGGTGCATATGGCTTTAGAAGATAAAGAAAGTGCCGCCATCTCTGCACACATTGCTGCCAAGCAACAGCGGTTGCCTATATTGTTTGAAAACATTGAAGATTCAAAAGACAATCAGACTCGTTTTCTTATCCTGGGTAAAGATTTTAAGAATCAACCCAGTGGCAGTGACAAAACGACCATTTTGGCAAAGCCATCAGATACCGACAAGCCTGGTAGCCTGGCAGAATTTTTACAAGACTTTCATAATGCCGGCATTAACCTGACCAAAATAGAAAGTCACCCTGCCAAAAAAGGAAAAAAATTCAAGTATTGGTTTTTTATAGATTTTGATGGACATTTTGAGGATGAAAAAGTGAAACCTATTTTAAAGAAACACGAAAAGGAGATTGGTTTACTGGGGAGCTATGTGAAGCTTTGTTAAAGGAAAGTGCTTTACTCCTTGGCAACAGGAAACTTACTGAACACCATTTCTATCAGTCCACCAAGGTCTTTTTTCTCCCTGCTTTTTTGATTAAAAGAAAGGTCAAGGCTACTGCTCCACAGTAATTTGTGGGTGCGATTATCAGTAATTTCCACCAACAAAATCCCTTGCGAATACCGGCTCACCTCAGTTTGATAATAGCGGTACTGCCTACCATAGTACCGAGTAGTCCTTCGGTCAGTATGCACATTGGTTTTTGCCTCCAAAATAATTCTATACTGCACATTCATCTCCCCATTTTCCGAAAAACGGTACCCTCTCGCCTCCATTTCATCCAATATTTCTGCTTCAATTTTATCCTTTTCTTCTGTGCTTTGAGCCGCTACATCAGTCTCCGTTGCAATATTGAAAGTCTCAAATTCAGAAAAATTAACGTTCTCATCATGGTAACTTACCACCTTTGGTGCTGCACAACTATAGAGTAGTCCAATTGCAATGATTAATAAATTTTTTAATCTTTTCATGTTTTACAAAGAAGGCGTTCTACCACCATCAACAGGTAAGTTGACGCCATTGATATACCCAGCAGCAGGAGATGCCAGAAAAGCAATGGCATATGCCACCTCTTCGGGCGCTGCAAATCGTCGAGCAGGCACACTGTTCAGCATTTGATTTCTTTTTTCTTCCTGACTTATTCCTGCTTTTTCAGCGCCTTTACTTATAATCGCATTTAACCGACCGGTAGCCGTTGCCCCCGGCAATACGTTATTGACGGTAATTCCATCAACGGCTAGTTCGTTTGCCAAGGTTTTAGCCCAGTTGGCAACAGCGCCTCTTGTTGTATTGGACACGCCCAGTCCTGGAATGGGCACTTTCACCGAGGTAGAAATCACATTGATAATTCTACCATATTTTTCTTTTTTCATCAATGGCACTAATGCCTGTACCAAATGCTGGTTACAAAGTAGGTGTGCAGAAAATGCTGCTAGAAATTCCTCTGCCGCAGCATCCAGCACTGTGCCTGCAGGCGGTCCACCAGTATTATTAATCAAAATATGCACTTTATCAATGTTACTCGCATACGCCGTAATTTTTTCTTTCACCGCCTTATGATTAGAAAAATCCGCCACCAAAATATCATGTTGTTGCCCTTCTGTTGCGGCTAAAACTCGCAACACCTCCTTTAGCGATACTTCGTTTCGAGCCACCAGCGTAACACTTGCGCCTAACGTTGCTAATTCTATCGCTGCTGCCCTGCCAATTCCTTGCGTACTACCACAGACAACTGCCCTCTTATTTTTTAATGATAAATCCATTGCTATTTTTATATCTATATCTTATTTTCAACGTTACTCATTAACAATATTAATGGATATTTTTTTGAAATATAGGATTAGGTTAAATTAATTCATCAGATGTCCTTAAATTGAAGCCTCGAAATTCTAGCACAGTTATTGTAAATTATATTTTTGTGAAACTTATATACAAAATACTTTTTAACCTATTGCTTGTCGTAATATCCTTACCGAACCTGCAAGCACAAGATACTCCGAAAAAGGAAGTCAAGCGACTATTAACCGATGCACAACTCCAAATGGAAGTGACCAGTGCGGTCAATAATATGTACAATGCCAAACACCATATTGCTAGTGTAGAGTTTAATGCGTTGAAAATCCGGTATGGTTGGCATCCACTCCCTTACTTTTTGCTCGGGCTCAATGAGTGGTGGAAAATTGTACCCAATGATGTGGTAACTATCTATGATAAAAAATTAATTGCCTATATGGATACCACCATTTACAAAGCGCGGCAATTAGAAAAACTTGATCCTGGCAATGAGGAAGCCTCTTTTTTTTTAGCAGCCGCCTATGGTTTTAAAGGAAGGCTACTGGCAGAAAGAAAAGGATGGCGAAAAGCGGCAACTGCCGGAAAAAGCGCCTTAAAATATTTAGATATCGGCAAACAAAAGGACAGCAATAACATAGAACTGCTCTTCGGAGATGCCCTATACAATTACTATTCTGTGTGGATTCCGGAAAACTACCCCTTACTCAAACCTATTCTTATATTTTTCAAAAAAGGCGATAAGGCACTAGGGTTGAAGCAACTCCGACAAGTAGCAAATAACGCTTTCTATACAAGAACCGAAGCGCAGTATTTTCTAATGCGAATTCTAGCTACCGAAGAAAACGAAATAGCGCAAGCACTGCAAATTTCGGAATACCTGCATCAGACCTTTCCTGACAATGCCTACTTCCACCGGTACTATGCACGCATGCTCTACACCAGTGGACAGTATGTCAAATGTAGACGTGTGTCACTTAGTCTTTTAGAAAAAATTGACAAAGGATATGTGGGCTATGAAGCCACTGGCGGACGCTATGCTGGGTTCTTTCTTGGGCAGATTTACCAATCGTTTAACAAACTAGACGATGCCAAAAAATACTATAAAAAAGCGGTGACATTTTCTGAAAGTATTGGTGCTACAAAATCTGGCTACTATTTACACTCCTTACTTAATATTGGCACCATCGAAAGAAAACAAGGAAACAAAAAAGAGGCTAAAAAATATTACAAACTGGTGAAAAAACAAGCCAAGCCAAAACATGCTACTCATAAAAGAGCTAAGAAATATTTGAAGGAAATGCGGAAGGGGAAATGAGGTCGCCAACTCGAATAAATAGAAATGTTGGTGCGACAGATTCTACCAAAAACAAACCCCTCATTTTTCCGTACCTTTAAAGATATGATTCGTACTTTTTTTCTGCGAAAGCTAACTTATTTATTTTTTGTGCTCCTCTTCCCATTTTATGGATTCGCACAGCAGTTTTCTTTTCAGTTTGACACTGAAATACCTGTTACAGCAAATGGAGAGGCTCTAAAATCAGCCTGGACAGGTGGGCTGAATGCCGCACAATATCAAAAAATGGATTTGAACAATGACCAACAAGAAGACCTCGTTATTTTTGATAGAACCTCTGGCAAAATTTCCACCTTCATTAAAACAGGCAACCGTTATGACTACCAACCCGACTATGAATATCTTTTCCCTGAGGGAATTAATAATTGGATGGTGCTGGCTGATTATGACTGCGACGGGAAGAAAGACATCTTCACAAATACTGTCCTTGGCATCAAAGTATTTCGTAATATATCATCAACGCAGCTCGCCTGGAAACTAGTTGCCGACCCTATTTTTACAAAATCAGGGAGCAATAATACTAACTTGCAAATCAATCAAGCTGATATTCCAGGTATTGTGGATATGGATAATGATGGAGACTTAGACATTCTGATTTTTAATTTTTTCGGCAGTGGAAAAATAGAACTCAACAAAAACCTAAGCATGGAGACTTATGGTATTTGTGATAGTCTGACATTTGAAAAAGTAACTAAAAATTGGGGGAATTTTGAAGAATGTACCTGTGGAAATTATGCTTTCGGAGAAACCTGTAAGGAAAAAAATGGGCGAAAATTAAGACCCGAACACGCAGGAGGAAAGGCAATACTAATGATTGATCAAGATGGAGACGATGATAAAGATTTGTTGTTCGGTGATGAGTTTTGCGAGGAGTTAGTATTTTTTGAAAACCAAGGAACAAAAGACGATGCCGTATTACTAGATTTTAATGCCGAATTTCCAACCCTTGTTGATGCCGCTAAATTCAAGTTTTTTCCAGCGGGCTATTACGAAGACTTGGACTTCGATGGTATAAAAGACCTCGTTGTAGCACCAAATACTGCCCAAAACCTTGGGAATCTCATGGAATTTAGAAAGTCAAATTGGTTTTATCATAATACTGGCACAAACAATATCCCGAATTTTGAATTTGTACAGAAAGATTTTCTTCAAGAAGAAATGTTAGACTTTGGAGAGGAAGCCCACCCTGTTTTTATAGACATTGACCAAGATGGAGATTCAGATTTACTCATTGGTTCAAGGGGATATTTACATGCCGACGGTTACTATGCCTCCTTCTTTTTGATGGAAAATACTGGCACATCATTTGCACCTGTTTTTGAGCTCACCGATAGCGATTATTTAAACATCGCTTCGCTAGAACTACTAACCCTACAGCCTCAGTTTATAGATATCAATGCCGATGGAAACCTAGATTTCGTCTTTTCCGGTGCTCCCGAAAATAGTTTTAGCAAAAAAATATTCTACCTTCTTAATCAAAGCAACAGCGGCTTTGATTTTTCCCTCTCCCACATCAAGGAGTTAAACACCACGATTAGTGTTGGGGATAATTACTATCTTTTTGATCTCGATCATGACAGTGATGCAGATTTGCTCGTTGGTAAATCAACAGGTAGGATTGAGCATTATGACAATACTGGGAACAATAGTTTTGCTTTGATCACCAAAGAATTTATGGGTAGGGGAAATGACATTTTCAAAAGAACTCCCGCCATGACCACTGCCGATATCAATGGTGATGGAACATTAGAAATGGTGATGACAGACGACACTGGCTCATTGCGTATTTATGATGATTTTTTGAGTCAAATAAATGTGCCGCAAGAGGGCACTCAAAATTTACTAACGAGTTCCTTAACCGAAGATTTACTCACCTTAAAGTTAGGCAGAAAGTCATGGCCAACATTGGCAGATCTTAACGGAGATGGACTGCCAGAAATGGTCATTGGCAGTGTGCAAGGTGGCTTACAAACGCTCCTTAACAAGGGGAAAACGATTGGTGGTGACGCACCAAAACTAGCACTCAAAATATATCCAAACCCTTTGCAATCGCAGAGATTTGTAAAAATAAAAGTCAATGACGAGGCGCAAATTGCTATTTTTTCATCACTCGGACAAAGATTGACTGAGGATATTTCTGTTAAAAATAGTATCACCAAAATATTTGATTTTAGCAGTTTTGCTAATGGTATTTATATCATCACCGCCACAGGAAAAAATAAAGGAACCGCTTCTGAGAAATTAGTGATATCTAGGTAATTGTTTCTCTCGCATTGTTGGTGAAAATATCCATAATGCGAGCGTTATACGATAAATAATGTCCATATTTGCTATATATAGACAAGTTTTGTACCTTTATTGAAAATAAATAATATCATGAATATTAGTTTTACCAATAAGCAACAGGCATATATTTCAGAACAGGTAGATGGCGGAGACTTTCAAAATGCGAGTGAGGTCGTGCGAGACGCATTAAGACTTCATGCAACTTACCGTCACAAAATAATTGAAGCGCTAAAAATAGAAATTCAAAAAGGGTGGACAGCGCCTGATAGTACTAGAACTATTAAGGATATTGTCAAAGCCAAACTTCAAGAAAAATAGATGTGAAAAGGAGTGTCAATCATTA
>CAYRIF010000035.1:0-18950 GCA_964424205.1 uncultured Roseivirgaceae bacterium
GAGAACAAGTGGTATGATCTCCAACCAAGCCTTGACATCCATCAAGAGGAATGGATGCACTGGACAGGAGGTAGTATGACCTGGAACGCGATGTGCGCCGACTGTCACTCGACTAATTTGGAAAAGAATTTTGATAGTAAAACAGCGCATTACCAAACAAGATTTAGCGAAATTAATGTAAGCTGTGAGGCATGCCATGGACCATCTAGTGAGCATGTGGATTTTTATAAAACCAAGACAGCAGGTGTCCCCCCAAAAATGTACATGGATACCGCAACGACCTCGAACGAATTAGTACAAAAATGTGCGAGGTGTCATTCTAGAAGGGGACAATTGACTAAGAAATTTGATTACAATGGACATTTTTTAGACCATTATAATCCTAGTCTGCTAGTAGCGCCAGTGTATGAGTTGGATGGGCAAATTAAGGATGAGGATTATGTGTATGGCTCTTTTGTCCAAAGTAAAATGTACCATGAAGGGGTCTCCTGCAAAGACTGTCATGATGTGCATTCTTTAAAGTTGAAAAAATCAGGGAATGCGCTGTGTCTGAGTTGCCATGCCTCAAGTTATAACAAACCAACCCACCATTTTCATGAGGTCAATACAAGCGGAGCGCAATGCATCAACTGCCACATGACTAGCAAAACCTATATGGGCAATGACGTCAGAAGAGACCATAGTTTTAGAATACCGAGACCCGACCACTCTGTTAAATACGGCACGCCCAATGCCTGCAACACTTGCCACCAAGACAAAAGTGCGCAATGGGCAAGTGATATTATTATCTCAAAATTCGGAGAGACAAGAGCGGTACATTTTTCAGATTATTTATTGGCAGGCAGTCAAGGAGATATTACCGCATATTATGCGCTGCTTTCTCGTAGCGAATATCCTGAAATCAGCCGAGCAACGGCATTGAATAGCATTGCAGACAGGCAAATTACACGGGAGGAAGTGGCAGTGATTTTGAAGTACATAAATGATCCGTCTGCCTTGGTTCGAAACGAAGCGACGCTAGCGTTACAAGGCATAAACAGCAATGAATTCTCCAAATATATAAAACCATTGCTGTTAGATTCTGTAAGATTGGTAAGGACATCTGCTGCCCAGTATTTTAATATGAAAGGAATACAAATGATAAATAATCCAGATTTTGACAAAGGAAAAAAAGAGTATTTAGAGCGTTTAAACATCAACGCAGACTTTCCCTCAGGGCAATATCAAATTGCCATGTATCACCAAGCCAATGGTGCCATTGAATTGGCGATAAAGGCATATAAAAAAGCCATTGAAATTGATAATTATCATAATATTTCAAGGATGAATTTAGCGTTGATTTTATACAATAAAGGAGATGTTTCTGCCGCTGAAAAACTGTATTTAAAAGTGGTAGATCAAGAGCCTAAATACAGTTATCCCAATTATATGCTTGGCCTTTTGTACAATGAGGAAGGAAACGCTGAAGCATCTTTGAAACACCTTGCGGCCGCTTGTGAAAAAGAACCTATTATTATTAATGCTTTTTACAATTACGCATTAAAGCTGCAAGAAAAGGGATTGGATAAAAAAGCCAATGTCATTATCGACAGGGCATTGCAAACTGAACCGCATAACGAGCGATTACTTTATGTTAAACTGGTGAATCAAATAAACAATAACCAAGATAAGGCTGCTTATAATACGTGCATGAAACTATTGGAAGTGGCACCTAATAATCTCAATTACAAGAAGATTTTCAAGCAACTTAAAGGGAAATAAATTTTATTGCCCTGTGGGTTATAGATTGTTTTCTTTACATTTATGGTTTCAATAATTAAAAATCCCTACGATTATTTTTTGCTTGAGGGGATACGAAGAATTAAATTATAAAAATGGGTGAACAAGAAGAATATGATGCAATTGTCATAGGCACTGGAATTACAGGTGGCTGGGCGGCAAAAGAACTTTGTGAGAAAGGGCTTAAAACCCTTGTACTAGAACGTGGGCGAATGGTGACGCACGTTAAGGATTATCATACCATGAATGATGATCCATGGGATTTTGAGTTGCGCGATAAGCCCTCAAGAGAAAGTGTGAAAAGACAGGAAAAACAAAATCGAACTGGATACACCACGAGGCCATCACACAGTCATTGGTTTGTTGATGATTTGAAGCACCCATACAATGAAACCAAGCGATTTGACTGGATGAGAGGCTATCATGTTGGTGGACGCTCCATCACCTGGGGAAGACAAAGTTACCGGTGGAGTGATTTAGATTTTGAAGCAAACAAAAAAGACGGGATCGCTGTGGACTGGCCAATAAGATATAAGGATATATCACCGTATTACGACTATGTAGAAAAGTATATTGGGGTGAGCGGTGAGAAAATGAACTTACCACAACTGCCGGATGGCATATTTGAGCCACCGATGGAAATGAATTGTGTGGAGGAGCACTTTAAGGGAAAATTGGCAGATAATTATGAGGACAGGGTGATGACCATTGGCAGGACGGCGCACCTCACTAAAGGAGAGGGTTTTGAGGGAAGAACGCGCTGCCAATCTAGAGACAGGTGCATGAGAGGCTGTCCATATGGGGCGTATTTTAGTAGTCTTGCTTCTACATTGCCTGCGGCAGAGCGTACAGGAAACATGACGCTTAGACCATTTTCAGTAGTAAGTGAAATTATTTACGATGACACATTAAAGATGGCGACGGGTGTGAAGGTCATTGACGCGGAGAGTAAAGAAGTAATGGTTTTTAAGGCTAAATTCATTTTTTGCTGTGCCTCAACAGTCGGTTCAACCGCTATTTTGATGCAATCCAAGTCGGAGAGGTTTCCTAATGGGTTGGGAAATGATTCCGGGGAGTTAGGGCATAATATTATGGACCATCATTTGGGCGCAGGTGCTTATGGTAGCACAGACCTTTTTCAAGATAAATATTTTAAAGGAAGAAGACCAAATGGCATTTATATTCCAAGGTTCAGAAACTTAGCAAATAAAGAAACCAAGAAGAACTTTTTGAGAGGATATGGTTATCAAGGAGGTGGTGGAAGAAACGGTATTTCTGAACATGTGGCAGAACTTGCCTATGGCGAGGAATACAAAGAGAAGATATTAGAACCTGGGACATGGCAGATGTATTTGGGTGGGTTTGGTGAATGTTTACCTAACCATGATAATAAAATGACATTAGATTATGACAAGCTCGATGACTGGGGTTTGCCCACAGTAACTTTCGATGCAGAATGGAAGGAGAATGAATTAGAGATGAGAAAAGACATGATTCAGCAAGCTAAAGAGATGCTTGAAAAAGCAGGCTTTACAGATGTTGGCACCTTTGACAACCCTGCAGCGCCTGGCATTGGTATCCACGAGATGGGAACCGCTCGCATGGGTAGAGATCCAAAGACCTCAGTGCTCAATGAAAACAACCAAATTCATGCAGTACCTAATGTGTACGTAACAGATGGTTCTTGTATGACTTCTGCTGCTTGTCAAAACCCATCGCTGACCTATATGGCATTAACAGTTAGAGCGGTAAATCATGCGGCAGAACAATTTAAAAAACTAAAATCGTAATTATTATGAAGAGGAGAGACGTATTAAAAGGATTGGGAATGTCAATAGGAGGTTATGCTGTAGCGACGCCTACACTTTTGACCTTGCTGCAAAGTTGTAAGACAGAAGTAGCCGCCTGGGTTCCTGTTTTTTTCTCGGCCGAAGAAGGTGTCGTGCTGAGGAATCTGGTCGACGTTATTTTACCAAAAACAGAAGCGACACCTGGAGCACTCGATGTGAATGTACCCGAATTTCTTGATTTGTATATGGAAAAAGGGTATAAAAAAGAAATCCAAGAAGAAACAAAGGAAGGGTTGAAAGCAATATTAGCAGCGCTTAATGTCACGGAAGAAAACCCTGCTTCTAATGTAAAAAGGGAGGAATATGATGCCTTGTTATCCAAGTATTTGAGGACAAAACAGGAAGAGCACGATGTATTTAGAAAGGATAAAACAGATAAAGCGATTTTTGAGACATTGTGGGGAATACGAGATAGCGTTGTCTGGGCTTACAGGACAAGCGCAGAAGTAGGAGAAAATGTTTTGGCGTATGACCCTATTCCAGGAGTACAATTAGGATGCATTTCTCTGGAGGAAGCAACCGGAGGAAAAAGATGGTCTTTATAATAAACTTTTTATGATGAGAAAGTATTTGTGGATTTTTATGGTAGCTGTCATTTTTGTAAATGACATATATGCGCAGGAATTATCAAAAGTGGTGGTGTTTTCTAAAACAGCAGGATACAGGCATAAAAGTATTGAAGACGGAATTGCAAGTATTATTAAGTTGGGAAAGGAGAACCAATTTGAGGTACAAGCAACTGAAGATGCAGATCAACTAATAGCAGCACTTGACCATTGTAAAGTGGTAATTTTTCTAAGTACGACCGAAGACGTTTTAAATAATGCACAGCAAGAAAAATTTAAAGCGTTCATCACTCATGGTGGAGGGTTTGTAGGCATTCATGCGGCGGCGGATACTGAATATGGCTGGCCATGGTACGGAAAAATGGTAGGGGCGTATTTTGAGAGTCATCCGAAGCAGCAAGATGCTAGGATTGAAGTAGTGAACTGTAAGCATCAATCGACTAAATTTTTGGGTAAAGAATGGAATAAGTTTGACGAGTGGTATAACTACAAGAGCATCAGTCCTGACATTGAAGTATTGATGAAGCTGGATGAAGGCTCCTATGAAGGGGGGAAAAACGGAAAAAATCATCCGATTGCTTGGGTCCATGAATTTGAAGGGGGAAGAATATTTTACACAGGACTAGGGCATACCAAAGCGAGCTACAAGAACGATATTTTTCTTAAGCACATCTTAGGAGGAATTATGTATGCAATGGGTAAATAAGTATTTTTAAATTAAAGCGATTATGGGTTTCAGCAAGACATCAAATAGACGAAAGTTTGTTAAGAATACGGCATTGGCATTTACAGGGATCAGTATCATACCTAGGCATGTCTTAGGGAAAGGGTTTATTCCGCCGAGTGATAAATTAAATATTGCAGTGATCGGTGGAGGAGGAAAGGGATACAGTGACGCGCTAAATGTATGGAACAACGGTGCTTCTAATATTGCAGCAATTTGTGATGTGGATTGGAACAGGGCAGAAAAGGCGTTCAAAGAATTTCCAAAGGCTAAAAAATATAAGGATTATAGAAAAGTATTAGATGAATTAAAAGACATCGATGCCATTACGGTTTCGACACCTGACCACACACACGCGGTGATTGCCATGGCTGCGATAAAATCGGGAAAACATGTGTATGTTCAAAAGCCACTAACGCATAGTATTTATGAGGCGAGGATGTTAACAGAAGCGGCAAATAAATATAAAGTAGTCACGCAGATGGGGAATCAAGGAGCTTCAGGAATTGGCGTGGCGCAGATGGTAAAGTGGTTTGATGAAGGAAAAATTGGAAAAGTAAAAAAGGCACATGTTTGGACAAATAGACCCGTTTGGCCGCAAGGAATTCCTGCACCAACAGACAAACCTAAATTACCAAAAGGATTGGACTGGGACAGTTGGATCGGGCCGGCACAAATGGTAGATTACCATCCGTTATACCACCCATTTAAGTGGAGAGGATGGTGGAACTTCGGAACAGGGGCACTGGGGGATATGGGATGTCATTTGATAGACCCGCCTTTTAGAGTTTTGGGACTTGGTTATCCAATAGAAGTAGAAAGCAGTGTAGGAGCAGTGTTCACAAAAGATTGGACCCCCGAATACCTACCGGAATCCTGTCCCCCATCGTCAAGAACGCAACTAAAATTTCAGGCTACGGAGAAAAACCCAACGGAGTTAATCATGACATGGTCTGACGGCGGCTTACGACCGTTCCATCCTGAGTTAATTCCTGCAGATCACCCGATTGGCAGTGTTGATAGCGCCAATGGCGTAATGATGATTGGAGAAAAAGGCATTATGACCTGTGGCACGTATGGAAAACATCCTAAAATTTATTTTAATAATGGAGAAGTATTAATTGGCGAAACAGGAGAAGCTGCCGAAGGAGATGCGCCAGAATATGGACATCAAGCCAGCTGGGTGGCGGCTTGTAAGGAGGGCTTTAGAAAAGAAAAGCACCAGGCTTTAACTTCCTCTTTCGATTTTGCAGGCCCTCTCACCGAAACTGTTTTGATGGGGAACCTGGCAATTAGGAGTTATATGATTAGGAAACTCAATAGCAATGATAGGTTTGACTATCCTGGCAGGAAAAAATTGCTTTGGGATGGTGCGAACATGAAAGTTACAAATTTTGACGAGGCAAATCAGTTTGTAAAAAGAGAATACCGAAAAGGCTGGAAACTGTAGATTACCCAAATAAATCTCCAAATACATCCACCAGTTTACTAAACGGTTTTACTTTAATGGAGTACCTAGAAGTATCAAGTGATTTTAATCCAAACTTAGAAATGTAAATGGTTTCAAACCCAAGTTTTTGAGCTTCAGAGATTCTATTCTCTACTCTGTTAACCGCTCTGAGCTCACCGCCAAGACCCACCTCTGCCGCAAAGCAAGTATTTTCTGATACTGCCATTTCTTCAAACGAAGAAACAATTGCCACACATACTGCTAGGTCAATAGCAGGGTCTTCGATTTTTAATCCGCCGGCAATATTCAAGAAAACATCTTGACTACCCATGCGAAACCCACCTCTTTTCTCAAGAACTGCGAGCAACATATTTAATCTTTTCGCATCAAAACCTGTGGAACTTCTTTGCGGTGTACCATAATTTGCTGTGCTCACCAACGACTGGATTTCTATCAACAGTGGGCGGTTTCCTTCGATTGTCGCACCGATTGTAACCCCGCTTAAGTCGGTATCTCGCTGGGTAATCAATATCTCAGAAGGATTGCTGACTTCTCGAAGTCCCGTGCCTGTCATTTCATAAATTCCTAATTCGGAAGTAGAGCCAAACCGATTTTTGGTGGTTCGTAAAATCCGATACGCCAGATTTCTATCTCCTTCAAATTGCAGTACAGTGTCCACCATATGCTCCAATACTTTGGGACCAGCAATAGCGCCATCTTTGGTGATATGTCCGACTAGAAATACAGGAGTACCTGATTCTTTGGCGAATTTCATGAGCTCTGCGGCGGTTTGTTTTACTTGGGATACTGAGCCCGCGGTGGATTCGATGACCGAGGAATGTAGCGTTTGTATAGAGTCGGCAATTACTACATCAGGATTAAGTGTCGCTATTTGCTTGAAAATATTTTGTGTGGAGGTCTCTGTTAGGATGAAACAATTTTCAGATTGAGCACTCATTCTGTCGGCCCGCATTTTTATTTGCTTCTCGCTTTCCTCTCCCGAAATGTAAAGTACTTTTAGGCTGCTAAGTTTCAATGCTAATTGGAGCATCAAGGTTGATTTTCCAATGCCCGGCTCGCCTCCTATTAGTATTAAGGATCCTTGCACAATCCCTCCACCTAACACTCGGTTTAATTCGCCATCACCTGTATTGATTCTTTGTTCATCTTGGTAGGCGATGTTGCTAATGGGCTGCGGTCTGTTGATACGTTGTGTTGATTTTTTGTTTGATTCCCAAGCAGGCTGCTTGGTTTCTTTTTGGACAAGCTCTTCTACAATGGTATTCCATTCGTTGCAGGCACTACATTTTCCTTGCCATTTGGCATATTGCGTCCCGCAGTTCTGACAGAAAAAAGTTGTTTTTACTTTGCCCATCCCCAAATATAAACTTATTCAGAATATGAAAGAAGGGTTGGATGGTAAAGTAGCTATTTGTTAAATTTTTCGTAAAATTCCTCCCTTGTTATTTTTAGATGTCGCAAAATTTGTTTTACAATAAACTCAGGTACTGGACTAATGTGTGTTTGAAGTGTAATGGGTCTTAGCATTCCCTTCTTTGACCACTTTTCATGCCCACCTCTGCCTTTAGAAGTAGTGATTATATTTAGCCCACCTCTTCTTAAAAACTTTCTAAAGTCTTTTAATGAAATATTTGAAAGTTTTTGTGTTGACATTAAGCAAACACAGGCAATCCAACTTCTTGTTGGGAAGATTGAACCGTAGGATAGTTGTCAAAGATTTCGGAAACGTAGTTGTTTGTTTTTATTATCTCAGACATTGAAGGAGCCTTAAGCTTTTTCGGATTTTTAACAGTTCCTTTTATTTCCCACCCCAATTCTTTTAAAACTACCCCAAGCGAATTTTTTGTCAAAGTATAATCAATGAAATCTTCATAAACGATTGTAAAAGAATCTTTAGCCTCCTGAAGAGAATTGCCATATCCAGTCAAATCCAGGTGGGGAGAATAGATAAAGTGTATATTTTTATCGTCGATGAAGTGTAATAATATGATTTGGGTTATAACCTCACCAGATTGATTTTTGTAACCGCCCTCAAATAAGTAATTTGCCATGACTTAACTTTATGTACAACAAATATATATAATTATTACGTAAAAAAACTGACCGTGTTTTAGCAAAGCCAATCATCTCAACAACCTATTATCGTAATTGTCCTTTCCGCCGTTTTCTTTTTTTAGCCGGCTTACAGGTTTTGCAGTAATCAGATAATGCCTCAATTTCTTGTTTTATTTTTTCTCTTTCTGCTACTAACACCTCGGCATTTCTACCCATATCAGTTGATTTTCCTAATGCACTGTACCTATCCGAGTGTTCTTCCATGATCTGGTCATACAGTGGTTTGAAAAAATCGGCGCTAGAGAAAACCCCCTTGCTTTCGTATAGCTTCTTTCTAAGCTTTCTTGCGGATAATTCGGCAAGGTCAAATTCCAGCTGCGCAAATTTAACAAGTTGATTTGCAATTTCTTCATTTGGCGCTGTGATGTAACTTGCTTTTTTATTAAAAATTGTCGTGACTTTCGTATTAAAATTCTTGGTAAACATGAACTCGGCATTGCTCATGGCATACGCAAAATCTACTAAGGTTCCACTTCTGATAGCATACTTACTAAAACTTTCATTAATCTCGGTTGACGCAGATTGAAAGTCTGAAAACTCAATTTCTACATCCGGTGACCATTCAATACTATTCTGACTGTAAGTAATATGGGCAATAAAAAAAATAGCGATTGTAAAGATTATTTTCATGGTTTAAAAGTAATTTATACTTTGCTGATAAAAAAGGAAACCCAAATAATACTATATCATTTTAATATCAAAAGGTCGCCAACAGGCTGTCTCTTTTTACCCTGTTATAAAATTAAAATGCCACTATCTCAAAATTCGGTTTGTGATATTCTCATATTGTCAAAAAGCAAAACACACCCTTCAGACGACGCTGTTGCGCCCACTTCAAGACTATTTTGAACAGAATTAGACGTTGGAAGGTTAATTCCGGTGGCAGAAATTATTGGTTTTCCATCTTGCCATAGTTCAATAATTCCTTCTTTTGAATTGCTATATTTCAGGTGAACTTTAAGGGTAAACCACTGATTTTTAGTAACGCTTATTCCTGAATTATTGTTAATATTTAATTTACTCCCAAACTTATTCTCAAATTCTAATTTGTTATTTCGAATCACAACTCTCGGGCCAGGATGCCCGAAAAAATATGAATTCTCAAAGTCGACAATGCTAAAAGGCATGCCGCTTTCAATTAAATAATCCGCCTCAAACCAAACTTCAGAATTTTTTGTGTAAAAATTTATGGTCGAGGATATTGATGATTTAGAAGTTACCATATCAGCAGTTGGTGGCACACTAGCAAATTTCAGCACGGTATTTAAAGCATCTTCTGGGTCAGTTGTTAATTCTATTTTATTATCGATAAAAGAACAGGTGCCGCCTAGGATACATTGACTTAATGTGACGTAGTCAGATACCTCTGGCGCGCCAGGGCTTTGCAAGGTAAAATTTGTCCAATAGAGGCTGGTATCGGAAGGAGTACTGATAAATAAATCTGTAAAGGAGGACGAATCTTCAAAGTCTTCTGTATAATTATTTTTGGTTGGGAATAAATCGTCTCCCATCAGCAAAAATGTCCCATCAGAGTTTGTGAGATAGTTAGATGCCATAAAGTTTGAATCAAAGTATTGTAATTCAAAATTACAGGTGCCATTGGCACGTGAGTATAGCTTGCCATCTTCATAAATAAATGCTTCTTCTCCGTTGTTAGCGATAAACCGTGCTAGCAGTTCTTCTGTGGAGCACGTTGAAAGGGGTGATGGGTCATTATTTTTACAACCAACCATAAAAATGATAATCATGAGCAGTAGGTATCTCATCTTATAATAATTAAAACCCATCATCGTCATCATCCTCATCCGTCTTTTCTTCGTCATTGACGGCATCATTGGAGGTATCTGTATCAATGGTTACCTGCGTTGGCTGATCAAGGGTATAAGCATCATTGATGTCATAATATACTTTACGGAATTCATTCACATAGTTTTGAACTTCAGAAAGCTCGCCAAGGATAAATACATACTCCCCGATTTTGGCTTTAGCTACATTTGTTTTGTCTTTGATAATGTCATTGTACTCATTGTTGTTAGAGTAAGTTACCAGCCTGTTGTCGGAAAATCCGAAGTAATACCAGGAAGAAGAGATTTTCAAAAAGATATTTAACACGTCACCATTTTCTGTTTTTCTTAACTCTACAAACCCATCTACCAATGCATTAATGTCTTCTTTCCCAATATTTGAGATGCCAATTTTTTTCTTCCGCACACTATAAAACGCCTTGTCAGTATCCGACCATTTTAGATTAATATCAGACAGCACAAGTGATTTAACAAGAGAAGTTGCTGACCAGACCAAAGACGTATATTCTTTTTGTGATTTGTCTTCATAATTCTTAGCGGCTTTCTCTCCGGCCACATCTGCAAGTTTGTAAAGCAATCGAGTTTTGTCACTATGTGCTTCAGGAATCCCTAGCCTTTCTATCAAATACTGAATGTCCACCGCAACACTTTTCATTGCCTGTGATGGTAAGTCAAAATCAAACAGCATAAATGCATTTATATCAAATTCTTTTGTTTCAAGATTTCCAGTTCCTTTTCCTGAAGCCTTAATTTTTATTGGTGAATCAGCCGCTGTGAAATTCAGAGGGCCCTCAAAGGCGGTGGTCGCATTTTTGTCATCATAGACATAAGATTTTCCCTCATATTTGAGTCCATTTGTTTTTGCTAGGTCTTCAATTCTAAACACCTTTTTGTTTTCATCGTAAGACAAAATACCATGTGGTGCAAAGAAATCTTCGTCACCGGGGTCTTTCAGTTGCCCGAGGAAGGTATCATAAAGATTGTAGCTGGTTGAACTAAAATGTAACCCTGAAGAAGGAGCCTGTCCGTCATCGGTTATGATTTTTTCATAATCAATTATTACCTGTTGCGTATCGGCAGAGGTCTCATATTTTATCCAAATATCATCCGATTTATCTAAATCAAGTTTTACGAATCCATCAAGGTTAAGGGCCCGTTTTGTGGCGTACATGGTTGTACTCCCTTTAAAAATCATTCTAGGGGACACCGAAATATGATCACTTTCCTCTATGGTTCCTTCCGATACGGTCTGGAATTTTGACCGTTTCTTTTTTGGATTAATTGGCACATACTTAAACTGATCAAATTTTATATTAAAGGTATCTGCCGCTGATATAAGGTTGTAGGTGGCATCTCCCTCAAATTTTGTTCTAGATATGATTGTAATTGTCCCTTCACTCAAATGGTGATATTCGTTCAGGGTATCAATTACCAACGTAGCATTTTCCAAAGTTTGTAATTCCGAATTTTCAAGCACCGTTAAGGCATTTCCTTCTGGCGTAATTTTGGCGTCGGCTACTTTTATAAAAGGAATTCCTGAGATATGCAATTCCTGTTTGTCGATCACATAGACAGCAGAATCAGCATTAAAAGCGAGCGAATCTAGCGCCTTACGAGTGCTGTAAAAATAGGAACTGCTAATATCAACATCTTCTGGTTTGACCATGGTTACCATTTTATTTTCCAGATCCCATGTTGCTTTGGTGATAGAAGTTTTCATTTGGGCATAGGGGAAATTAATGGCGGCAACACCTTCTACTTCTGGGCTAATCTCTCCAAAATTTTTGGCCATATCAAAATACAACTTGACATCTTTGCCTTTTAGCGCAGCTTTTTCCGGGTTATCCGATTTGATTTCAAAATCTGCATGTTTCCCGGTGTAATCATAAGCATTAAATATATAGGAATCTGACGTAGCCTCAGAACCTCGATTAAAAACTTGCCCTTTTCCTGTAAGCCCCTTTGGTGATATAACAATGCTTCCATTCAAGTGTGCAGTAGAATCATAAAGCTTAAAAGGATTTTCTTTATTGCTGATGGACATACTGTCTAAGGCAGGCTGCCAACTCATTGAATAATCTTTGATGTATAGGTCTGGAAAGCTAGCGCCGTTTAGCTCACCTTTAGTTATAGTGGCGGTAGTTCCCTTGGTTGTTATTGAATCAGGATAAAACACAAAGTCATCAGAAACTAAAGTGGTATTGAGGTATTCAATTTTACCGTGGGCTCTGAGTCCGTTATTATCCATTGTTAATTTATCAAAAACCTTTCCTTTTCCTCCTTTGATTTCATAACCATCAATCGGTGCCTGATGGACAAATCCTAAAGACTTATCGGGCATAATGGTTAGTTTTTCATGAAAGTCTGGCAATAGACCATCCGTGACAAAAGTGCCATCAAAAGACATGGAACTCACATCACTATCATTCAGACTATCAATCTTAAAGGGAGGAATTTCAAAGTAAATAGACATATCACTATATGCGCCACCAAGTATTTTCTTACTGTTGAAATAGACAATGGCGCCATCTTCAGCATTAAAATATGGGTATCCAGGATATATTTTTCGTCCTGATTTATTTTTAGGTTTATTGATGAATAGTGTTCCTGAAATTTTCTTAAGATTGTCATTGTCGACATCTGCAGCACTTGCACTCATCATTTTATTATTTACTTTCACTTTTTTAATGGAGCCATCCTTTCTTTTTTCCATCACATAAAATTGGATGGAATCAATGCTATTGAGCCTGACCTTAAAGTCTTTGTAATTGAAAGTAAAATCACTGCCAAAGTATTGGAAGTTTCCTGCGAAAAGCTCACCGTCGAATTTGAAGTCTCTATTTTTCATCAGATGGATTTCTCTTTTTCGAGGAACAATATATACATCGAGTAATTTGCTAATGTAAAATTTGTCTACGCCCCGAATGGTCATACCATCTTTTTTGAGGAAGTAGGTGCCATTAGGTTTTCCCAATGATTTTGAAGGAATTAGTAAATTGTCAAAGTCCTTCCGATTATTTTTAGAAAGCACATTATGGTATGCCTTTCTTCTTACTTTTATCTCGCCTGTTGCGGGATTGAAATCAATATACTGGTAACCCATCAAAAATTCCATAGCAGATTTAACAACTTTTTTGTTTTGTTTAGAAAAACGCACCAAATCATCGACATTAAATGCTGGGGAGTTTATTTTTCTAGAATAGCCCACCACCATCAGTAGTGGGTGAAACTTGTACATGCCTACCATTTTTCCAAAACGATCTTTATTATAATATTCAAGCGATTCGAAATAAGCGGGTACTTGTTCACGGGCATTTAGTATCGAAATGTCAAGGCTGTCGGCTTGTAAATCCCATTTAATCATGTCAGCAGAGATACTCATATTAAAATAGGAAGCAAAAAATGGAGAGTTTTTATACCTCCCGTCATCTTTTTGTACCACCAAAAGATCTTGCAAAAAGTTATACCGTACCCTAATGGCGGGGTGTGTAATTGAGTCTTCTTTGTTATAAATAACAATAGCGGCTAGCTTGGCTTCTACAATGGAGTCGTTGAAGATGAACCTATTTGACTTAGAAATAAACTGGGTGACACCCTCTTTTTTCACTTCAATTGTCGATAATCCCGAATAGACAGAGGAACTGCTAATTTTGTTGCCCTCTAGTGAAAACCCCCCTTTATAGTTTAATTTCTTGTCATCAAGAAGCTTAACTTTTACATTACTGTCGTAAGATTTGAAACGAGGAAATTTGGCTTTACTCGGATCCTTGTGTTTCTTGCTTTCAAAATCAAAAACACCAGCAATTCCGTTGTCCACTTTTCCCGCGTAGTACATTTTTACGTGTTCTGCTGAAAGCACGGAGCGGGTAATGTCAAAGTTAAATTTATCAAACTCACAATACACTTCGTCTGGGTTGAGTCCAGTGCTTGACCAATCAAACTTGCCCCCGACACCAACAAAAATATTATTTTTCAGCATGAGCGTGCCAGTGGCATTGCCCAAACTAACAGAGTCAAACGGTGTATTGATCACCAAGTCAACTTTGCTAAAAACAATCACTGGACCTTCAATGGCTGGCTGCGCTTCTTCTGGAATTGTTTGTATTTCTTCAGTTTTTTCCTTTTCAATTTCCTGTTCTTCTTGCGCACTCCAATCAGTATTCCAGTCATCATTGGCGGTTGACTCATCATCCCAATCACTAAACCAACCGTCTTCATTGCCTTCATTTTTATTTCCTTCCTCTGTTGGCGGCGTTTCTTCTTCTACAATCTCCGGTTCAACATATTCAATAAAATCAAATTTGTAATCAGAATTTTCAACATAGAGTTTGTTAAAGGTTGAAGTGAACAATGCCTTTTGTTCAAAAAAGGATTTTAAGGTTTTGAAGTAAGTATTAATTTCTTTGTTGTCTTGCTTGTTAATGGTTTTTAAAGTCATTTCCAAAAGACCATTAAGGTTGTCAGTACTAATTTTTTCAGTGACCACCGCATGGGTCAGTACGGAGATATACCTTCCAAAGTGACTGGCTCGGAATCCTTTTTTATACATTTGGTTACCAATCTGTATGACTTTTTTCTTTTGTTCCTCAGAAAAACTACTACCATTCCATGCCGCGTCAAATGAGGTTGCCATTTCTAGTGCCTCAGCAGACTTGGAGCGTGTCATCATCTCTATCATTTCACTGCTGAATTGTGAAACTTCCACAAACCTGTCTTTTTGAGCAAACCCTTGAAGGCTTACAATCAAAAACAGTGAAATTATTGTCCCTTTAATATAATTCATTATTTAACTCTCTAATTCTGACGTATATAAACGCTCGTAAGTACAAAAAAATATAATTTAAGTGAAATAATATTTTCAAATTCCTGAAATAGGATTCAATGTAAGGTATTTACTATTATTTCTTAAACAAAAGGCATGTCCAGTTGTTTTTAGAAGTAGTAGATACAATTTTCAGACCAAAATTTGCAGCTGTTGTGGTAAGCAAGTCCACATCTTCAGTATAAAAGCCACTAATAAGCAGGTTTCCATCCGGTTTTATAAGGGCCGCGTATTGTGAGAGGTCTCCCAAAAGGACATTACGATTTATGTTGGCAAGCACAATGTCAAATTTGCCATCAATATTGTTAACCGTACCATGCTTGACATTAACATTGCTGCAGTTATTCAGTTCAAAATTTTCAATACTATTTTCGATACACCATTCATCAATATCACATGCTGAAACGCTGCACGCCCCAAGTTTAGAAGCCATAATCGCCAGTATGCCAGTACCACAACCAATGTCTGCGACGGTTTTGTTCTTATGGGCAAGCGCCATCTGATTTTTTAACATCAGGTAGGTGGTTTCATGATGCCCTGTGCCAAATGACATTTTGGGGTTGATGATGATTTCGTAGGGAAATTTTTGTGTGATGTTATGAAAAGAGGCTTTAACAACGCATTTATCTTCAACAAAAATGGGTTCATAATCTTTTTCCCATGCTGCATTCCAGTTTTTCTTTTTAGCTTTTTTTGTGGTGTATTGAAAAGGAAATAGTTGTAAGTATTTTTTATGAACGCCCATGATGGCTGCCTCATTAAAATTATTTTCTTCTATATATGCTAAGAATCCTGTTTCATTTTCTACAAATGAGTCAAAGTTAATCATGGAAAACTCGGCGATAAGAATTTCGGAATGCGCTAGGGAACAGGTGATTTGTAGTTCGTAAAAATCCATTATTTGCAACCTGCATAGGCTGATTCTTCCGTATAAAAAATGCTGAAATCAGTAATTGAATTCTCATGAGAGATATAAACATAGAAGTCCGCCAAGTCCCTTTTGTCGGTGAAGTACCAGTGACCGGGCTCATCGGCAAAGAGCTTATTATCTTCTTTGAAAACTACCAAATCTGCAAACACCTCTGATTCTTCAATGTAAATCACATAATCTGCTCGCTGTTTAGAAGTTTCTATAAATACCACACCTGCCACCGTGCAGGGGTCAATTTTTTTCAACAGGTTGGGCTGAAAGCTACTGAAAGCCATTAGTATTATGAATGCTATGAATAACCTAATTTTCATTAAAACGATTTAATAATATCTACAAAGTCACGGGACTTTAACGCTGCTCCGCCAATTAATCCGCCATCAACATCTGCCTTAGAAAATATTTCTTTGGCGTTGGAAGGTTTACAACTTCCTCCGTAGAGAATTGAGGTGTTTTCTGCTATCTCGCTTCCATATTTTGTGGCGATATGTTTTCTAATGGCTGCGTGCATTTCTTGCGCTTGTGCTGCCGAAGCGGTTACCCCAGTGCCGATTGCCCAAATAGGTTCATAAGCGATTACCAGTTTGAAGTCAACAGCGCCCAAGTGAAAAAGGCTTTCGGTTAACTGATTGGTCACAAAAGAAAAGTGATTGCCACTTTCCCTAATTGCCAATGATTCGCCACAACAAAAGATAGGTATCAAATTATGTGCCAAAGCGGCATCTACTTTTTTAGAAAGCTGTTCATTGGTTTCATGAAAGTAGCCTCTTCTTTCGCTATGCCCTAAAATTACGTGTGTCGCACCAGTGGATTTTATCATTGTGGCAGAGGTTTCTCCAGTGTATGCACCAGCTTCATGTTCACTGCAAGTCTGCGCACTTAAAAATATATTGTTAGACCCATCTACCATTTTAGAAATGGCGGTCAGGTGAATAAAAGGTGATGCGATGATTATATGTACACCATCATTTACCTCGTCAGCGACCATATTTACAATTTCCGAGGTTAGTTTCAATCCTTCATTCAGGTCATTATTCATTTTCCAGTTTCCTGCAACAATATTTTTTCTCATGTTTTTTGTGTTTTGATTTTTTCAAAGATACGAATTTGTAATGAAGGGAGAGACCTACTAGGTTTATCTCCCTAAAAATAGCTATTTTTGCTGTCTATATAAAAAGACATCATGAAACTAAATCAACTTACCGCTATTTCCCCTGTCGATGGACGATATAGAGGAAAAACACAACCATTGGCTCCCTATTTTTCTGAATTTGGGCTTATCAAATATCGGGTTCATGTAGAAATAGAATACTTCATCTGTTTGTGTGAGCTGCCGTTGCCACAGCTTTCTGATTTTGATATTTCCCTGTTTGGTGCACTAAGAAGCATTGCTAGTGATTTTTCGGAAAATGATGCCGCAGCCATTAAGGAGATTGAAAAAACCACCAACCATGATGTGAAAGCAGTAGAGTATTTTATCAAATCAAAGTTTGATGCGCTCGGAGTTACTGCTTACAAGGAGTTTATCCATTTTGGCTTGACTTCTCAAGACATTAACAATACCGCAACGCCCTTACTAATAAAAGAAGCTGTTGAAAAAGAATACTTACCCTTTTTAAATGAGATTGTCAGTATTTTGAAAAATTTAGGAAATGGTTGGAAGGAAATTCCAATGCTTGCCAAAACACATGGACAGCCAGCATCACCTACCAAACTTGGAAAAGAAATTATGGTTTTTACTGAGCGATTAGAAAAGCAAATGGAATTATTAAAAACCATCCCCTTCTCTGCAAAATTTGGTGGCGCAACAGGAAATTTCAATGCGCACCACGTGGCATATCCAGACACTAACTGGGTGGCTTTTGGCAATACATTTGTTGAAAACTATTTAGGATTAGAACGTAGTCAAACTACCACGCAAATTGAACATTATGACAATCTTGCAGCGTTGTTTGATAATATAAAAAGAATTAACACCATCTTCATTGACTTGAGTCGTGACGTTTGGCAATATATTTCTATGGGATATTTTACCCAAAAAATAAAAGCCGGCGAGGTGGGTTCTTCTGCCATGCCACATAAAGTAAATCCAATTGACTTTGAAAATGCTGAAGGAAATTTAGGGTTTTCAAATGCGCTTTTTGAACACTTGTCTGGCAAACTGCCCATTTCAAGGTTGCAGCGTGACTTGACTGACTCTACCGTTTTGCGAAATGTGGGTGTGCCACTTGCGCATGTTATGATTGCGTTTAGCGCTTTGAAAAAAGGATTGAACAAGTTGCAATTAAATGAAGCCGCCATACATCAAGACTTAGAGAATAATTGGGCAGTAGTTGCCGAAGCAATTCAAACCATTTTACGCAGAGCGGCATATCCAAATCCGTACGAGGCTTTAAAAGCCCTCACGCGGAAAAACGAAAAAATCACGCAACAAACCATGGCTGATTTTATTGATACCCTTGAAGTAAATGATGATATTAAAGATGAGTTAAGGGCTATTACTCCATTTAATTATACAGGGGTTTAAGGCGTCCTATATAAACCAATTTGTTCTTCCCCTAGAAAAATTCCGCTTTACAGGTTCTGTATGTCATAGACTTGGCTAAGGAAAATGACATACGGTTATAGCATAAGTTTCCACATTTCATGTTTTTGAGAAAATGCTCATATTTATTATTTCGAGGATACGAGAAATCTATTGCACAATGCATGTCCGCATAGTCTAGATCTCTCCGCTGGTGCGAGCATCGTGCTCGTTCCAAACTTATAATATATCACAATAACTTCATTCTTTTGTGATGTGTCATGGTTTTGCTGCTTGTATATCTGCAAGGACCCGCCTATTCAGTCGGGCAGGCTATAAAGTACGAGCAAAATGCTTAGCCTGTCC
>CAYRIF010000036.1:0-18931 GCA_964424205.1 uncultured Roseivirgaceae bacterium
TGGTGCTCAGACCTCCTAGGTTTTCAAAACCTAGGAGGTCTTTCGTGCGTCACATCCATGGTCTGTGTCCTCACAGACCATCATGCTAATGTTCATGCTTTATTATTGCCATTACTTCTGCGCATTAGACCTCTTCCGCTTGCTAGCGGATCGAGGTGACAAGCTGAATGATTGTAGTATTTTATTTGGGGGAATGTAAATTACAATGTTTTGTCATCTCGACCTTTCGGAGAGATCTACGGCATGTAGATTGGCTTTCCTTATTTTCTTTTACTGACTCAGGATTTCATGTGTCTAATTGATAATTGAGCCAATTATTTTTGTACTCGGCTCATATTATATATATATTTGAGCCGAATAGAACTATGTAATCGGCTCATGATTTATAATTGGCAACAGGAGGATTGGACAGCATTTAAATATGACACCCAAAACATTGAAGGTATCACGTATGATTTTGTGGAGAGAATTGGGCGTATAAGTGGCTTTATGAAAGGTCTTTCTAATGCAGTGCAAACTGAGACGATGATCGATATGATGGTGTCAGAGGCAATTAAAACTTCAGAGATAGAGGGAGAATATATAAGTAGAGAAGACGTGATGTCGTCGATTAGGAATAACCTAGGTCTAGTTAAAGAGATAGTGCAGGTTAAGGATAAAAGGGCGGCAGGAGTAGGTGAGTTGATGATAGATGTTAGAAATAGCTATGCAGAAGCGTTAACAAAGGAAAAATTATTTTCATGGCATAAGATGCTTATGAAAGGCAGTAGCGGAATAAAAAAGGGTGAATGGAGAAGTGGGCAAGAATCTATGCAAATAGTATCAGGTGCTGCTGGCAAAGAAAAAATTCATTTTGAAGCGCCTCCCTCTGCCAACGTAGCAGATGAGATGATGCACTTTATCGAATGGTTTAATGCAACTGACTTGGGAGGAATAAAGGAGATTAAAATGCCTATGCTCCGCTCTGCTATTGCACATTTATACTTTGAGTCTATTCATCCTTTTGAAGATGGTAACGGTAGAATAGGTCGCGCTATAGCGGAAAAAGCATTATCGCAGGATATTAAAAGACCTATCCTTTTGAGTTTATCAAACACTATCGAAGAAAATAAAAAAGATTACTACAATGCGCTAAAAATTGCGCAAAGGTCAAATGAAATTACACCTTGGATAAATTATTTCATAAAAATAATTCTTGAGGCGCAAGTTCAGGCGGAACAGCAAATTGAATTTACATTAAAGAAGGCTAGGTTTTTTGAACATTTTGATGGGCAGTTTAATAACCGCCAGCAGAAAGTAATTCAGCGGATGCTAAAAGAAGGGTTAAAAGGTTTTGAAGGAGGAATGAATGCAAAAAAATATATTTCTATAGTAGGTATTTCAAAAGCAACAGCAACAAGGGATTTGCAAGATTTAGTAAAAAGAAACATCCTAATTCCAATGGGAGGTGGTCGTAGTACCAGTTATGAGATTAACTTAAATTTTAAGTAATACCCTGTAGAAACATTCCACAAGTTGCGCCACTGCACCTCATTTTCAGCGCTTTCATTTTGCTATTAAACGCGTGCAAAACAACTAATCCTTTGATTTTTAGACGATTAGATACTTTTTATTTTTTTGGCACACTATTTCTATAGGTAGTGTGAAACAAAAATATGGAGACTATGAAAAAGTTATTATTTATTTTATTGATTGGTGCAGGAACATTTTCTTGTACAAACAAAGAATTGGAAGAAAAAGTAGCAACACTTACTACAGAGAACCAAGAGTTGCTAGCAAAAGCTGAAGAAAAGGATGCTTCAGTAGCAGATTTCATGAACACGTTTGGTGGAATTGAAAAGAATTTGGCTGAGATTCGCTCAAGAGAAATGAACATTGCTATCACCAATAGCGATAAAAAGTTAAGCGATGAAGATATCAAAGCAAAAATTGCTGAAGATATTGCATCTATCAACGATTTGATGGCGCAAAATAAGGAGACCATTGCCGACCTCGATAAAAAACTAAAGTGGGCCTATAGTGGTAATTCCAAACTTAAAAAAGCCATGAAGCAGTTGAAAGAGGAAATGACGACTAAAATAGAAGAGCGTGACGTTCAAATAGCAGCACTTAAAGAAGATTTGACAAACATGGATTTCACGGTTGCAGAATTAAATGCTAGGGTAGATACGCTTTCTATTGAAAATGCAAATCAAGTAGCAACCATCGGCGAAAAAGTAACAGAGATTAACACTGCTTTTTATACCGTTGGAACTAAAAAAGAATTGGTAGCAGAAAATGTAGTATCTAAGACAGGTGGTTTCCTCGGAATAGGGAAAACAAAAAAATTGAAAAATAATTTTAATAAAGATCTTTTTAGCAAAATTGACATTACTGAAGTGAGATCATTTCCGATCAATGCTAAAAAAGTAGAGCTAGTGACTAATCATCCTGCCGACTCCTATACATTTGAGAAGACAGATGGTAAGAATATCGAAAGCTTAGTGATTCTTGATCCTGAGAAATTTTGGAATTCTTCTAAGTACCTAGTGGTAGTAGCGGATTAACCCAATCTCCATCCATATGATTCTCATCCTTGAGAATCGCACTTGAAGCCGACCTTCACCTGTCGGCTTCTTTTTTTTTGTTTATTTTTTAGAATTTTGATTATTCAAGAATAAAAATATAGTTGCCCTGCTTCGTCATTCCCGAAAATTGTGAGGCACGAGCAATTTATCAGGAATCTCTACCAAACATTAGATTGCTTATAATTTAGCGCTATAAACATGTGAAATTATCATCTCATGAAAAAAGGATTTACTTTTGAGAGACGTCATGCCACATGCATCAAATAATTCCTCAAAATCATAAAGCTGTTTGGACTCCAAATTTGCAAAGAGTCGAAAAAATGTAAACATGAGCTTGAGTAGCATCTTTTGCCACCAAATATTTTGGTTTTTAAAATCTGTAAAAAGCCATATGCCATCTTCGCTTAGAAGCCCTCGAAGAAGTTTCATCATATTCTCAAGCCCTGTTTTTTCAAAGACATCCAAAAAGAAATTGGTAATAATCACATCAAAAACTTGGTTAATATTCTCACCCATGTCCTGAGCGAAAACTACTTGCTCTAGTTGAAGCTTTGTTAGTTGTTTCTTTGAAAGCGCAATCATTTTTTTGGACTTCTCAATGTATAGAATCTGGCGGCTATTTTTCTGTGCAAATATTTCTTTAAGAATCACGCCAGAGCCGCCTCCTAAAATTAGTATGTGGGCATCGTTGGGAATATGATTTAGAAAATGAGTTTGTGCTGTTTTGATGTTTTTTCCAAAAATAATTCTTGCTAAGACATCATAAAATGGTGCGACAAAATCAAAGTTGTTGATAGTTTTTCTCACAAGAAGAAAACCAATAATGGGTAAAGAAAAATGGCGTCGCCATAGATGCGATAACGCTCTCTTTTCATAAAGTAATCCTTTTTATAGGTAATGATCGCTAGGGTGATATTCATGGCTATAATGATAATTTGATACATCATATCACTATTGTTGGGTGTTGTAACGAAAATATAAACCGGATATAGGGCCGACAGTAACAGCAAGCTCCAGATGATGCGTAACGTTGTCACACTCCCTGCAAATTGCACAAAGGAGGTATGCCCATCTTTTTTGTCAATGCGCTCTTCTATCATTGCAAAAAGCAGTAGGTTAATAAGGGCAAGAATTATAAACTGAAAAAACAGGATGAGTAGGTGATTGTCAAACACACCTTGATAGATACTTAAAGGAACAAGAAAAATACCAGCGACGTAGATGATGGCGACGATAAACTCCTTGTGTAGCGAGGGTCTAAGACCAATTAATTTTAGGATTGTAAAGTGTAGAAAGACTCCTAAGAAAAGAAGTGCACCCCAGTGAAAAGTCTTTCTAGGCAAAAACAATAGTGATATTAATCCGACAGTAGTACCTAGAATAAATAAGATAACAATCCGCTTAAAATATTTTTGATGGTATAAGTGGCGCAATGAATGTGCCCTGTGTTTAATGGAATAGGCATCCATTAAGTGGTCGGCGGTGTAAATGAGCCATACGCACACCCCAAGTGTGAATAGGGAGGTCACAGGGATTGTAACTTCCAAATAATTGGCAATAAAAATGGCCGTAATACAGGCACCGAGTGCTATATCAACACTTAGAATTCTTAAGTAGCGGTATGACTTAAAAAGAAAATTCACCATTAGCTATAAAAAAAGCTCCTGCTCGCTTGCGGAAGCTTTTATAAAGGTATAATTTTTATCAATCACTTGCAAGTGCCTCAGCACCGCCTACGATTTCAAGAATTTCTTTGGTAATGGCAGCCTGCCTTGTTCTATTGTAAGACAATCTCAATTCTTTTAGTAAGTCACCAGCATTTTCAGTGGCTTTATCCATGGCCGTCATTCTGGCGCCATGTTCTGAAGCATTAGATTCTAGAACTGCTTTATAAAATTGTAATTTTAATGATTTTGGAACCAACTCCTGTAGTATCACTTCTTTAGAAGGTTCAAAGATATAATCGTTAGTAGTTTCAACGGTTACGTTTTCACTTGCTGTTTCAGATTCTAAAATCGGTAAAAACTGTTCTTTTCTTAAAATTTGGGTCGCTACATTCTTAAATTCATTGTACACCAATTCAATCGCATCGAATTCCTTATTTTCATAGGCATCCATTGCTACCTCAGCTGCCTTTCGAGCATTTGCAAAGGATAGGTCTGTAAATAATGTTTGATGCCCCTCTACCATAGAGTAGCCATTCTTTTTAAAGAATTCATAGGCTTTTTTTCCAATAGGCAGGATGGTCACCTGACCAGCATCAAATTGTTGTTGGTATTTTTCTTTAATTAATGCAGTAGTGGCTTTAAAAACATTACTATTGAATCCTCCACACAAACCCCTATCAGAAGTAATGGCAATAATCAGTACTTTTTCAATAGGTCGTTCTTCAGTATAGCTACTTAATATTTCAGATTCTACACCCGAAGAAACATTTTGTAAAATAGCAGTCAGTTTATTAGAATAGGGTCTCATTTGCATGATGCTATCCTGCGCTCTTCTCAGTTTTGCCGCAGCAACCATTTTCATTGCTTTGGTAATTTGCTGTGTCGATATCACCGACTGTATCCTATTTTTAACTTCTTTTAAATTTGCCATTATATCAATCAAAAAGTGTCAGACGATTATACATCATCTAACCAATGTTTGAAATTTAGTTTACGTACTTTGCTGCTAAGTTAGTCGCTACTTTTTCAAGTGTCGCTGTCGCATTGTCATCAAGTTTTCCTGATTTTAAGGTATCCAGCACATCTCTGTGTTGTGCATCTAGCAAATCAAGGAATTCCTTTTGGAATTCTTTTGCTCGCTTCACAGGCACATTATCAATGAATCCTTTTGTAGAAACAAAAATGATTGCTACTTGATTTTCTACCGCCTCAGGGCTGTACTGTCCTTGCTTTAATATCTCTTGATTTCTTTGTCCCCTTTCGATGGTTAGCTTAGTTGCCGCATCAAGGTCAGAACCAAACTTGGCAAACGCCTCCAATTCGCGATATTGCGCTTGGTCAAGCTTTAGCGTACCAGCCACTTTCTTCATTGACTTAATCTGCGCATTACCACCTACTCTTGATACAGAGATACCTACATTAATCGCAGGTCTAATACCAGAGTTAAACAAGTTTGTTTCTAGGAAAATCTGCCCATCAGTAATTGAAATTACGTTGGTAGGGATATAGGCGGATACATCCCCCGCTTGTGTTTCAATAATCGGCAATGCTGTTAACGAACCACCACCTTTTACCAAATGCTTGATAGACTCAGGCAAATCATTCATGTCTTTTGCTATGGCATCATTTTCATTCACCTTCGCTGCTCTTTCAAGTAATCTTGAATGCAAATAAAATACATCGCCAGGGTATGCCTCACGACCTGGAGGTCTTCTTAACAGTAAAGAAACTTCTCTATAAGCCACGGCTTGTTTTGATAAATCATCATAAATTACCAAGGCAGGTCTTCCAGTATCCCTGAAAAATTCTCCAATGGCAGCACCAGTAAATGGTGCAAAGAATTGCATTGGCGCTGGATCAGCCGCAGAAGCTGATACAATGGTGGTATAAGCCATGGCACCATATCTTTCGAGCATGGCTACAATGCCAGCAACAGTAGAAGCTTTTTGTCCAATAGCAACATAAATACAATATACAGGCTCTCCTTTATCGTAAAATTCTTTTTGGTTAATGATGGCGTCAATTGCCACCGCCGTTTTACCAGTCTGCCTATCGCCGATGATAAGTTCTCTTTGCCCTCTACCGATAGGAATCATCGCATCGATTGACATAATTCCTGTTTGAAGTGGCTCACTTACTGGTTGTCTATAGATAACACCAGGTGCTTTACGCTCAAGTGGCATTTCGTATAACTCACCTTCTATAGGGCCTTTCCCATCGATTGCTTCGCCCAATGTGTTTACCACACGCCCTACAATTCCTTCCCCTACTTGTATAGAAGCAATTTTCTTAGTTCTTTTTACAGTATCTCCTTCTCTTACTCCTTTGGAATCTCCAAAAAGCACTGCCCCAACATTATCCTCTTCGAGGTTCAGTACCATGGCTTTTAACCCATCTTCAAATTCGAGAAGCTCACCGGCTTGCGCATTGGACAGTCCATAAATACGAGCCACACCATCACCCACTTGTAATACGGTACCTACTTCTTCAAGTTCTGCTTCTGACCTAAAGTTAGATAACTGTTCTCTTAAAATTGCTGAAACCTCATCGGGTCTTACGTTTGCCATTTGTATAAATCTTAGTTATTAATATATTTTATTGTCCTCTATAAACCAACCTTTGTTAGTAAGTTTTTACATAAGGATTATGACTAAATTCTAATTTTAATTCTTTTAATTTTCCTGAAATACTATCATCTACCTGCCGGTCACCTAACTTCAATACAAACCCACCAATAATATTTTCATCAACTTCTTCTATCAATTCTGGTGTTTTTCCTGTCAACTGATGTATGGCATCATTAAATTCTTTTCGCAGCGCTTCTGTTAGTGGAAATGTTGTCACCACAGTTGCGGTTTCTATTCCTTTGTTAACATTATACTGGTGGTGAAATTCCTTGGCGATGGCAGGTAAAAATCCTTCTCGGTGTTTTCTTGTAATCAATTCAAAAATAGCCATGCTCAACGCATTAAACCTATCTGAAAATAATGCTTTCAATATTTTAAGTTTCTTGTCGTGGTTGATGATAGGATTTTTTAGCATCAAATAAAAGTCATGATTTTGTGTGCACACCGCTGAGAATGTCACCATGTCATTATTCACATCAGCTAGTACATCTTTCTCTATCTAAAGATCGATTAGCGATTTTGCGTACCTTGAAGCGACTCTATAATCAGACATTTTTTGCTTAGTTATTATTGATATCTTTCAAAAAATCATTGACAAGCGCAGTTTGTTCGCTTGTATTGTCTAGATTTTTTCTTAATAATTTTTCTGCTATTTGAACTGACAGTGAAGCTACTTCATTCTTAACCTCCGTAAGTGCCGCCTTCTTTTCATTGGTAATCGCAAGTTTCGCATCTGCAATCATTTTCGCACTAATTTTCCCTGCTTCCTCTCTTGCTTCATCCTTTAACTGAGTCGCAGCAGTTCTTGCAGCTTTTAAAAGATTGTCTCGTTCTATTCTTGCTTCAGCCAGCAGTTTTTCATTGTCAGCCTTTAGTTCCATCATTTCTTGCTTGGCTTTGTCCGCCATACTAAGTGCATCAGCAATTGATGTTTCTCTTTCTTTTAGTGATCCTAATATTGGCTTCCAAGCGTATTTTCCTAAGAAAAACACTAGAAACAAGAATATGAGTGCTTGCCAAAATATGAGACCAATGCTTGGGGTAAGTAAATCCATCTTTTAGAATATTTTAAATAGTAAAAAAAAGCTAGTAAGGGCTAATCCCAATACTAGCTTTTGATTTTAGGCTATTGCTATTAGTAAACAAATTACTGCTCCAAATAGCGCAATTACTTCGATAAGGGCAGCAATAATTAACATGCCAGATTGAATCTTTCCAGACGCTTCTGGTTGTCTTGCCATGGCTTCCATTGCCGACCCTCCAATTTTACCGATACCGATACCAGCGCCAATTGCTGCTAGTCCCGCACCAATTCCCGCACCCATTACGGCAAAACCTTCTAATAATAATGATAATAACATAGTTTTATATTTATAAATTTTACAAAAGATTCTATTTTAATTAATGATCGTCATGATGTTCTTCAATAGCCAACCCAATATAAAGTGCTGAAAACATCGTGAAAACATAGGCTTGAATAGTAGCTACTAAGAGTTCAATTAAGTTAATAAATACGACAACCAGAGTACTGCCAAAACCCACCGACCAACTTTGAAAGATAAAGATAAGTGCAATTAAACTCAATATTACGACATGCCCAGCAGTAATTGCCACAAACAATCGAATCATTAAGGCAAATGGTTTTGTGAACACGCCTATAATTTCTACCAATACAATCATTGGTAGTATCGGTGCGGGAACGCCTGGCGTAGCAAATATATGTTTCCAATAATTTTTGTTTCCATTGAAGTTTACAATTAAAAATGTAAAAACTGCCAATACGAGGGTAATGGAGATATTACCTGTTAAGTTTGCTGCGCCTGGTAGCAAACCTAGTAAATTACCAATCCAAATAAAGAAAAATAAACTTAATAAGTAAGGTAAATATTTTTCGTAATTGGGACCTATATTTGGCTTAATCACTTCATCACGAAGGTATATCACAATTGGTTCAATGGCAGACTGAATTCCTTTGGGTGCTTTACCTTTATTTCTTTTTGCTGCTTTTGCTACAGCGGTAAAAATAAGGATTAGAACCAAGGAAACGATGAAGAGCATCAATACAGTTTTGGAAATAGAAAAATCATAAACCGATGTCTCATCTCCTACCAAAGAAATTTTGTTATGTTCTAAATGATAGCCGTTATAGTCAACGGTATGATGATGTTCGTCATAAAAATTTGAAGATGAAAATACGTCTAAACCTTTTGTTTTGGAATACACAATGATGGGAAGATGTAAAGTGCCAAAATGCCCATCAAAAAAGTGCCATTTGTGGTCATCAACCACATGGTGCATAATTAATTCGCTAGGGTTGAATTTACCATCTTCCTCAGTGTCTTCAGCCAATGCTGGCTGATGTGCTGAAATCAAAAAAAAGGTTACGAACAACACTGCTAGTGAAAAAAACCTAACAAAACCCTTTGCCTTATTAATTACCATTTTGCATCTAAATTTTAAGAGTGCAAAGTTAGCCAATATGGCTGCAAAACAAAATATTTTATAATATAATTTAGTAAGCGAATGGGAGTATAAAAAAAACAGATTATTTTTTATATAAAAACAAAATTTCTAGTAAAGTAAAAGTTAAATAAGTAGTCATAAAATAAACAGTGTTTCTGGCTGCGGTTGCATCATCAATAACCATAATTACAGCAATAAATATAATATTTAATAATAATTTTATCGCCGTGGCGGCTAACATTGGATTCGTAGCGGGGTGTGTTTTTGAGAAATGAGAATAACGTAAAAAAAGAAACGAAGAAAGTGTCGTACAGTAAAGAAAAATGGTAATCGCTAACGCATAATTTGGAAGTTGGAAGCTGTAGTAATGGGCAGCGATTTTTAATAGTAAGAAAAGAAAAACCGCTAAAGCAGTCAGGGATAGTATAAATGTTAATGCTACTTTTTTATTCACGTATCTTCGTTATTATCCTGTCGAATGGATTTTATGAGTTTGTAAAAAATACCAGCAGTGGAAATAAGCATGAGCGCAATGGTAAAAACAGGAAACTTAAATTTAAGATATTTATCCATTCGCCAGCCCATATAGACCGCGAGGCCAATGGTGACCACCATTTGTGTGGCAAGGCTGGAATACTTAAGGTAGTTATTAAACGATTCTTGCTTTTTCTTTTTCTTGTTTGAAGTCTGCACGTTGAGCCGTTAGTTGGTCGTTAATTTTAATTTCCTTGGCACCTGCACCCATTTTACAACTCCCGTTGAACTGAGCGCCTGCCTCTATCACCAATTTTTTGGTATTTACATTGCCATGAATGACTGCTGTTGATTTCAAAATCAATAGTTCTGCTACTTGTACGCTGCCTGCTACTTCACCTTCTACTTCTGCATTTTTGGCAAATACATTTCCAGTAATTTTCGAAGAATGTCCTAGCACTAATTTTGACCTAGTTTTGACATCGCCCTTCACCTGTCCCTCAATTCTTAAATTACCATGCGTCTCAATATCGCCAGTGAGGACGGTCCCTTTGCCAATGGTATTGCTAGAGTTTATAATTTCGGCTTCTGTATTTTTACTTTCTTTACTACCAAACATTGCGTAATAGTTTTAGTTTAAAATGAAATAAAGTTTGCAGGGTTAACAGGGGTTCCATTGAACCATAATTCAAAGTGCAAATGCGGTCCTGTTGTTAAATCCCCTGTATTTCCGATAATAGAAATTACATCTCCTGCTTTAACAAAATTACCAACTTTTTTTAACAATGCCGAATTATGCTTGTAAACAGATATTAAATTGCTGCTATGTTGTACCGCAATTACATACCCGCCTTCAAGATTTTTATCAGCCATAATCACGGTGCCATCTGCTATGCATTTAATGGGTTCGTTCTTTTTTGCTACGATATCTATGGCATAATGCTCGTTTTTAGCATTGTAGGGAGAGGAAATGACGCCACCATCTACAGGGGTGAAAAAGAACATTTCCTGTAGTTTTGTATCCGCCTGATTATTAGCCATGCTCATCATGTCTATTCCAGATTTCTCAAATTCTTTTCTAAAACTTGCATCAATGGCATTCACCTCGCTTACATCAATTTCTTTGTTGAGGTCATTGATAGAAACTTCGCTGCTGTCTCTAGCAATTTCAACATTTACCACTTCTCCTTTTATGATTCCTTGAATATTTTGAATCAGCAGTTCTTTTTTCTCCACCTGATTGGAAAGAGAATCAACTTGGACCGACATCTCAATAATTTTCTTGTTCATTTCAGTAGAGGTGTACCGCGGGTCGAGCCACTGTGAAAGAACCGTGCTGACTAAATACAGGCTGACCAGTAGGAAAATCAGGAAGATAGAAAAAATAAATACAATTACTTTTGCGTATGTAAAACTAAATGTAGACTTTTCGGCAAAGTTTTCTTCGTTACGGATAATCAGCAAATACCTATTTGTAAGCCAATTTGATAGTGTTTTTTTTGGTGCCAAAGTTGTTTTGTTCTTAATTTTGAAAACAAAAATATTATATTTTAGTCATTAGATTAGCAATAATTGTATTATTTAACATTTTTTTGCGTTCTACAGCCATAATTATTATTAGTATAAGGTGAATAAAATAACTCAAATTCGTTTTTTATTGTTAGGGGTAATCACCCTAATGATGGCCTGTTCTGCTGAAAAAACCAATGTTTTTAGCACAACTTATCATAATACTACCGCCAGATTCAATCCATATTTTATGGCAAATGAGTATTTGAAAGAAGTAGAAACTTCGATAGCGCAGCAACACAAAGACAATTATAACAAGACCCTCAAAGTATATCCGCATTTTGATACCACGAGTATCAGTGGATTGAAAACCCAATTAGAGGATTGTTTAAAGAAATCTTCGAAGGCAATTGATTGGCATAAAAATAGTAACATGATGAACCCTAGCTATATTTTGCTTGGGCGGGCGTTATTTTACCAAGGGGAATATGAAAAATCAATCACAGCATTCAAGATTGTCAATAAAAACATTAAGAAGCAAAAAGAAGAAAGCAAGCGGGATACCAACATCAGACACGAGGCATTGGCGCACTTAATTCGCACCTATACTGACTATGGAGAGGAAAGTAATGCCATCGCAGTGGGAGATTTTTTGAAGAAAGAAACACTCAGTAAAGACAATCAAAAGAAATTGTACCTCAATAAGGCGTACCTCTATCAAAAAAGAAAAAACTTGGATAGCATGGTGCGTAATTTGGTGTCAGCAGCACCGCTATTGAAAAGAAAGGAAGGTAAAGCTAAAACTTATTTTATCATAGGGCAGGTTTATCAAAAATTAGGATTTGATGCCGAAGCATATGCCAACTATACCAAGTGTATTAAAAACAACCCACCGTATGAGTTAGATTTTTATGCCAAATTAAATCGAGCGCAAGTATTTGAGCTGTCAAAAACCAATGACCTGAAAAAAATACGGAAGTTTTATAAAAAACTGCTGCGCGATTCCAAGAACAAGGAGTTCAAAGATAAGATATATTACGACATGGCAGAGTTTGAGATGAAGCAAGGAAATCTAGAAGATGCGATTGCCAAATACAAACAATCGGTAGCGGCTAGTGTGAGCAATAACCGACAAAAAGGATTTTCATATTTGAGATTGGGACAGGTTTATTACGAGCAAAAGAAAAATTATGAGCTTGCCAAAAGCTATTATGATAGTACGGTTGCAGTATTGCCAAAGGATGAAGAGAACTATTTAGCAATAGAAGAGCGGCAAAAAATATTGGCGGATTTTGTCACACAAATTAATACCATTCACTTGCAGGATAGTTTGCTTTCACTTTCTACCATGGATACATTGGCATTGAACACCTACCTGGATGAGGTGGTAAAAAAAGAGCAGGCGCTAGCAGAAAAAGAAAGGATAGCTGCTAAAAAAGCAAAAAGAAAGAAAGGTGCGGCGGGGACAGGTAGGTTTTCAGCATCTGACAAAGAAAATAAAGTCTTTGCAAGCCTGTCAAGTGATGAGAAGAGTAGTGTGGACGCTTGGTATTTTTACAATACGACGGCAATCGGTCAGGGGCAATCAGAATTTGTAAGAAGATGGGGAAGGAGGCCACTAGCGGATAATTGGCGACGGTCCAACAAAGAAACTGCCAATGCAGCAGCAGCGGATGGTGAAGATATAGCGAAAGGAGGAGACGGCGATGGTGAAGATAAAGCCCCCAAGGATTTGGAAGCGGCGGCGAGTGCAAGAAAAACAGAATTGTTGGGTACGATTCCTTTTTCAGAAGAGGCAAAAATTGGTGCTAATAAAATGTTGGAAGATGCTCATTATAACTTGGGAAAAATTTATCATTTTAATCTGAAAGAGGAGCCTAATGCATACCATACATTTGATACTTTGTTGGTACGATACGACACGACACAGTACAAACCTGAGGTTTTGTATTTGATGTATTTGATTAGTAAGGATTTGGAAAAGCAAAATACTGAGTCACTTAAATCTCAAATATTGAATGATTTTCCAAACACTATTTATGCAAGGGTCATTAAAAATCCTAACTATGAAGCTGAGAGTAAAGTAGCCAGCGAAAAACTGCAAGTACTATACAAAGCGGCTTATGGCAATTATAAAAAAGGAAACTACAGTGCGGCAACTCAGCTGATTAATGAAGGAAAGCAGCGATATGGAATCAATGATTTTTCAGATAACTTGCGGTTGTTGGAGATATTGGTGTTAGGAAAAACAAGTGATGCTTTCACTTATAAACATGCATTGACTGAGTTCTCAAAGGAATTTCCTGAAAGTGAGTTATTAGATTATGTGCATTCACTGTTGGAAACTTTGGAAACTTTTGGTGCTGAAAAAGAAGCAAAGAACAAAAAGAAATATATCAAGCACTTTGAGCAGGAGCATACTTTTGTTTTAGTTTATAACTTCGATACCTATGGTGAAAAAGAATTGCCAAAAAAGATGGATGATTTTATTAAAGCGTATTTTGGAAAAGATAGTTTAAAAACAGCGAATATGATTTTGACAGAGAAAAAATCTTTGATAATTATTGAGCAATTCAAGGATAAAAAGAGCGCCATGGCATTTTTAACCAAGTTTAACGGCGAAAATTCTCCGTTGAAAGATTTTAATAGCTTAGATTTTAGTAATTTTGTAATCACAAAAGATAATTTTGATATTTTTTATAAGACAAAAGACATAGACAATTACCTATCTTTTTTCAAAGAGAATTATATTAATGACAACCAAAAAGAAAACTAAACCAACTAAAAGTATTTACAGTAAACTAACAAAAGCACTTTGGATAGGCTTTGTACTGCTTGTGATTTCTATCCCTTTGTATTTTTACGCAGTGAAAGTGGATTTTTTAAATCTATTTGGCGACTTACCCAGTTTACGAGAACTTGACAATCCCGAGGACGAGTTGTCATCTCAGTTATACTCGTCTGATGGCATATTGATTGGTAAGTATTTCAACCCAAGTAGTAACAGAACACCCGTCGATTTTAAAGACCTTTCGCCAGCGATGGTTCATGCTTTGATGGCGGCAGAAGACATCAGGTTTCGTGAGCACGCTGGCATTGATTTGAGAGCCGTAACAAGAGCGGTTTTTGGCGTCATTAGCGGTCAGAAATTTGGAGGAGGCAGTACCTTGACACAGCAATTGGCAAAAAACTTATTTGATACCAGAGGCACCGAGGATGTTGATAAATACAAAGGGAAATTGGGTGATGTTAAGGGGCTCGGCAAGTTAATCAGTAAATCTAAGGAATGGATTTTATCTGTAATTTTAGAATCAAAATACACCAAAGATGAAATTCTAGCCATGTACCTAAATACCATTCCTTTGGGCCATAATACGATGGGTGTAAAGGTGGCGGCGGCAACCTATTTCAATACAACAACTGATAGTTTAACTATTCCTCAAGCAGCACTTTTGGTAGGATTGGCAAATGCGCCAACGAGGTATGATCCATTAAGAAATCCTGAAAAAGCGAAAAGAAAACGCAATAGAATTATTAACCAGATGCTAAAATATGGCTATATCTCTCAAATCGAGTCTGATTCGTTGCAAGCCACAGAATTGATACTGGATTATAATGAAGAAAATCACAATGAAGGGATAGCTCCTTATTTCAGGAAGGTGGCGGGTAATTTCTTGAGAAAATGGGCGAAAGAAAACAACCAAGACTTATATGAAGGAGGGTTGAAAATTTATACCACCATTGATAGTAGGTTGCAAAAATATGCAGAAGAATCTGTGGCGGAACATATGAAAGCGTTGCAAGCAAAATTTGATAAAGTTTGGAAGGGGAGAAACCCATGGGTGGATGAAGATTTTAGGGAGATAAAAGGCTTTATAGAAAGAGCAGCTAAGAAAACGGAGCATTACAGGTTGTTGGTAAAAAAATATGGGAAAGGCGCGGATTCTGTAGATATTATGATGAATCACAAAAGACCCATGAGGCTATTTTCCTGGGATGGAGAAGTCGATTCTATGATGAGTCCGATTGATTCCTTAAAGTATTACAAAAGATTTTTACACACTGGTTTTACAGCCATCGATCCACATAGTGGCGAGATTAAAGCATGGGTAGGGGGCATCAACCATAAGTATTTCAAGTTTGATCATGTGTATCAAAGTAAAAGACAACCTGGATCAACTTTCAAGCCATTTGTATATGCCACCGCCATCGAGTATGGCTATTCACCTTGTATGAAAGTACGGAATGTGCCGGTTACATTTTCTTTGCCCGGGCAAGACCCACCGACTTACACCCCAAAAAATTCAGGGAAAGAGTATGAAGGAGAAGAAATGACCATCAGAGAAGCCATGGCACGTTCTATTAATCAGATTACCGCTTATTTAATGAAAAATATTGGAGTCAACAATGTGGTTGCTAAAGCCCATGCCATAGGTATTCAAAGTAACTTGGACGCTGTGCCAGCATTATGCTTGGGGGTCAGTCCAGTATCAGTGCATGAAATGGTAGGTGCGTATGCTACATTTGCAAATGAAGGTATTTGGATAGAACCAAGTTTTATAACGAGGATCGAAGATAAAAATGGCAACATTCTCTATGATTCGTCACCGGCCACGGTGCAGGCGCTCAGCGAAGAGAATGCATATATTATGCTCTATATGCTACAAGGGACCACACAGATAAAAGGAGGTACAGGTTTAGGATTGGGGTATAATTTGATTGGAGGAAATGATATTGGTGCTAAAACTGGAACGACACAGAATGCCTCGGACGGATGGTTCATGACGGTTACTAGGGATCTTGTAGCTGGTGCATGGACAGGTGGTGATAATAGAAGTATTCACTTCAGATCATGGGCTGATGGACAAGGCGCACGAACAGCATTACCGATTGTTAGGAAGTTTTTCACGAAGGTTTATGATGACAAAAACTCAGGCTACGAAAAATCACGTTTTAAGCGACCCGCTAAGCGGCTGCCATTGGAATTAAACTGCGATAAGTATCAAACCAATAGTTTTGAATCAGACAGCACCAATGTAGATGGAAACTTTAAAGAGGATGATATTTTTTAATTGGTGTAGGTTGTGTTTTCGTAAGCAACCGTATAACTAGTAACCTTAATTTAGTAAATTTGATGCATACTTTTGCTTAAAATGAAGTAATGCAGACTACTAGCCATTCCAGAGATGAAATAAGAAAAATGCCCAATGAGCCTGGGGTGTATAAATACCTGAATAAAGATAAAAAAATCATCTATGTCGGCAAGGCAAAAAATATTAAGAAAAGGGTTGCCAGCTATTTTAATAAAAACTTGCCTGACTGGAAGACAAGGAGAATGGTCTCAGAGATTGATTCCATAGAAATCACCATTGTCAATTCAGAATTTGACGCCCTTTTATTAGAGAATAATTTAATAAAAACACACCTCCCCAAATACAATATTAGGCTGAAGGATGACAAGTCTTTTCCACATATTTTAATTCCAAGTGAGCCTTTCCCGAGGGTCTATTCTACCAGGCGATTTATTCCAAAAAAAGGTAAATATTATGGGCCATATGCAGGTGTCAAGGCAATGAATACCATCCTTTACTTGATCAGAAATATTTATACGATACGTACATGCAACCTGAATTTGTCGGAGGCAAATATTAAAAAGAAGAAATTTAAAGTATGTTTGGAATATCATATAGGCAATTGCAAAGGTCCCTGCGAAGGCTTGCAAACCGTAGCGGATTATAAAAAAGACATCGACCACATCAATCATATTTTAAAAGGAAACTTAGGCATCGTACGTGATTACTTTAAAGAGCATATGCAGGAATTTTCCGAAAAATTGGAGTTTGAGCGAGCACATGAAATGAAGGAAAAATTGGAGTCGTTGGATGACTTTCAAGCAAAATCATTGGTTTTTAATAGTAAAATCCGTGATGTCGATGTGTTTACAATTATTAGCGATGAAAAAACAGCCTATGTCAATTATCTGAAACTGCTTCATGGCACCATCGTAGTGACCGAAACGGTGGAGGTGAAAAAGAAGCTAAACGAGACAGATGAAGAACTCCTGCCGCTCCTGATTATTGACTTACGGACAAAGTTTAAAAGCCAGGCAAAGGAGATATTTACTAACAAAGAAATATATTTTCCCTCGGATGAGATAGTAATTACCATTCCAAAAATTGGCGATAAGAAAAAACTGATTGACATGTCTGTTAAGAATTCTCTTTTTTATAAAAAGGAAAAACTAAGCGAAACGGCAGTGAGCAAGGGGAAAGAAATACGGGTATTGAAAACCTTGCAGCAGGATTTGAGAATGAAAGTATTGCCAAAGCACATTGAGTGTTTTGATAATTCAAATATTCAGGGGACAAATCCGGTAGCGTCGATGGTTTGTTTTTTGAATGGAAAATCATCGAAGAAAAATTACAGAAAGTACAACATCAAAACGGTGGAAGGGCCTGATGATTTTGCGAGTATGGAAGAGATTGTTTACCGTCGGTATAAAAGGCTGACGGAGGAGCAGTTGGATTTACCAGATTTGATTGTGATTGATGGCGGAAAAGGGCAATTAAGTGCAGCAGTGGGTGCGTTGAAGAAATTGGAGGTCTATGGTAAGATTGCTATTGTGGGCATTGCCAAAAGGTTAGAAGAAATCTATTTTCCGAATGATTCTTTTCCACTACATATTGATAAAAAATCAGAGTCGCTGAAGCTATTGCAGCGCATCCGTGATGAGGCGCACCGTTTCGCTATTAATTTTCATAGGAATCAAAGAAGCAAAAGCAGCTTAAATTCAGAGTTAGAATCCATCAAAGGAATTGGAAATATAACAGTGGACAAATTGCTGAATGCGTTTAAATCGGTACGTAAAACAAAAAATGCATCAATCGAGGAACTTGAAAAAGTGATTGGTGTGGACAAGGCTGGAATTGTGATGCGTTATTTCAAAAGTAATAACAATGCCAAAAAATCCTAAGCTATCCCTAAAACAGATTATGGACGTCATCCCGGAATTTTTATTTCATATTTTTTAGTATGGAATAAAAATGTCCGTAATCTCTTTTAGAAACCGTACAAATTAATCCCTTCTAAAACATAGGGCTTAATTTTACGGTATGACGAAGATTTTTATAATGAAACGCACTTTCAAAGAGCGTAAAAAGATTCCGTGATAGAAATGCCTATTTAAAATCACCATTAAAAAGAGCTCTAATCTTATCCACATAATCCAGTTTCTCCCAAGTGAATGTCTCCACTTCTAAAGTTGTTGTCTCACCCGAAGTATTTTTAAAAGTAACATTTTTCACCGCTGATTTTCTGCCCATGTGTCCATAGGCAGCTGTTTCAGAATAGATGGGTGTTCTTAGTTTCAACCTTTGCTCGATGGCATATGGCCTCATGTCAAAAAGCGTTTCTATTTTCTTTGCAATTGCTCCGTCTGTTAAGCTTACATTGGACTTGCCATAAGTGTTCACAAAAATGCCCATCGGTTTTGCCACGCCAATGGCATATGATACTTGTACGAGCATCTCATCTGCGATGCCTGCAGCGACCATGTTCTTGGCAATGTGCCTGGTGGCGTAAGCAGCGGATCGATCTACTTTTGAAGGATCTTTTCCTGAAAATG
>CAYRIF010000037.1:0-8473 GCA_964424205.1 uncultured Roseivirgaceae bacterium
GGGTGCCTGATTATATTTAACGCATACTTTATGATTGAGTTTTTAAGCATAAAAAAAGCATCCGCCAACCGACGGATGCTTATGCAGAGGAGGAGGGATTCGAACCCCCGGTACCTCGCGGTACGCTGGTTTTCAAGACCAGTGCATTCGACCACTCTGCCACTCCTCTATATTTTTACTACCTAAATAGTCACATTCTTTTTTTTACAACAAAGACCTTCAAAAGTCCTTTAAGGAAGAAATCATCAACACCTCACAACGATACGATGGCTTTCAAGACCTCCCGATAGCTATCGGGACTGCCACTCCTCTATAAACCCAACAAGAACGTTTCCTTGAATGGTCTGCAAATGTAAATCTTTATCTATTTTTTACAAACAGTTCACCGTTATTTTTTATCAAAAAAATCAATGTATGCTGTAGCATCCATATTGTTAATTCTTACTGTATCATTTTTGTACTCACCATTGATATTATAAATATCTATTTCCACAATGCCCCAATCGTATTCATTGCTAATCATCATCTCCTCAGCCTTCATATTTTCACTTGGGTATTTACCCTTCTTTTTTATTAAGGACGCTACTAAATTAATTGGCGAAACGCTCACTAATATAGTGTCCATATTGTAAATTTCAATTGCCTGATCCTCCACATTAAACGCAGCATACTTGTCGGATCTATTATAGTCAACTATATTCACATTTCTATTAAGCCTCATTTCATAATCAAATGCAGCAATATTCCGAAAGGAATTAGTCGCTGCATAGTAATAAATCATGTTATTACTTGCATCCCCTTCTCTCTGCCACTTACTTATAAAATCCATACCCATCAGTTTTAAAATTTGTGAGGTGTGATAATACCTCGTCGTATCATTGCTCAGCGAATCCAAATTTTGATTAAAATACTCTTGCAAATCGTTTGTCTCATTTCGCTCACTGAAAAAATCAACAATAGAGGACATATTCTTTCTGTCCTTGAAAGAGAGTTCATTCTCTTGGATAACAATTTTACCATCGGCTAGCATATTGTTTTCCGTTAATACCCTTTCAAACCTTGCCTTTTGGCTCATGCGTGAAACACTAAACGCACCCCAAAACCCAAAACTGCTGAACAGTACAAAAAAGAAAAGCGATAAAGGAATTAGCTTTATATTTTCATTGCCTTTGATAATAAAATACACCGCTATTACAAAAAGCCAAATAGAAAGCATGATGACCAAATACCGAAATTCTGTAATGCCATACTCGCCTACTCTACGGTATATCGCCAATGCCAACAATACAATCAATGGCAGCAGTGAGATAAAAAACCATTTGGCGAAAATATTAATCCACTGATTGTCTTCCCTTTTACGCAATGGCCAAATTAACAAGAACGATAAAATACCCAATACTGAGTAGCCCAGCACCAACTTTGTGACCCAACCATCAGGCCAACGCCATTCCATGATGATTTTACCCGTGTACAAGTAAAGAATTACTAAATAAATACCTGCTAATGGCAGCAAGACAAATTGCGTAAATACTTTCAATCCATTTGGGTAATCAATGATTTCCTCCTCTTCAGCAATTTCTTTGGGTACACCCGAGAGAAAAAACAGGGTATTGAATACACCTGCTAAAAATGCAAATAGCTTTGAATAAATTTTCCATTCCCAATCAACCCCAAATAAATTTTCTATCGCCAGTAATGCCAACGCCAGCCCTAAAAATAGCGTAAGCGTATATAGTACGGCTGTAAGTATGCGTAAAAATAAGCCCTTATTATACTGCCAAAAGGAGGTGTGATTTTTATAAAAAATATAGGGTACAAAAGACACCAGCAAGTGAAAGGAAATATTAAGCAACACGTAAAATAATCCTTCATGAAAATTTATTTCCTCAGATAAAGAAAAATAATACAGCACACCTAGTCCTAGCAAAACCAACTTTCCAATGACTTGAATTATCTGATTTTCCCTTCTTGCCTCAAAGAACAAAGCCAATGCGGTACCTGATGATAATAACAAAGTACAGGTTAAAATAATCTTCAAGTACTTTTTTGTCAGCGCTGAATCATAAGGTAACTCAATCAGTTGAATCATTAGCACTGTCCCAACAACGGCCGCTAAAGACGCAAGAGGAAATCTTTTGAGCGTCGCAAAAGCAGCCCTAAATAAGTTAACGAGGGAAGGAAGTTTAAATAGTTTCATAATCAACTATATTTTTGATTCAGCTGTAAAATTACAATTATTATTTATCAAATTTTTAAACGGATACGTACGCAAAAATATTTTTAAGTCCAATAGGAATATACTTTTAACGTGTGGAAATGTTATATATTTGGTGTCAATATACTGAAAATATGAGTTCTAAAACCATTCCATCCTCGTCTCAATCAATCAAAAGATGGCTGAAAAAACCGCTGGTTTATCATATTTTATTTTGGATTATTTATTTTTCTCTCAATGTCATTCGGTGGGGTAATTATTTTGATGATTATACCTATTCCTTTTGGTCAAATCTAGTGGAGTTTCCGATTCATATTGCATTGGTGTATCTCAACCTACAATACTTAATGCCGAAGTTTATCCCCAATCGATTAAAAACCTATGTGTTGGTTCTACTCCTTTCTGTTTTGGTTTTTTCATTAATTAGAATTGTACTGACTTACAATTTTGTAACCACCGATATATGGCGAGAAGCGAGCCACCAAGATTCCCTCTTCGGAATAAACTATATTGTCGCTGTTATGATTGGCGAAATCTATGTGGTAGGGCTCACCGCCGCTATCAAACTAGGAATAGACAGGGTTAAGTTTAAATCCAGAGCAAGTGCACTAGAAAAAATTAACCTGGAGACAGAATTGGCATTGCTAAAATCTCAAATACAGCCGCACTTTTTTTTTAATACGCTCAATAATCTTTACTCTTTGACACTAGACAAATCTGACAAAGCACCTGAAACCGTTTTAAAACTAGCGGCACTGATGAGGTATGTCGTATATGAGTCAAAAAACAAAAAAGTATCACTAACGCGTGAAGTAAAACATATTCAAAATTATATTGACCTAGAAAAATTGCGCTATGGCAATGATCTTGAAGTAAATTTTAACATCACAGGAAGCCTAGAAAATCATACCATAACACCGATACTTCTATTGCCTTTTGTGGAAAATACTTTCAAACATGGTGTCAGTAACAGGTTAGATAAGAAGCCGATAGCAATTGCCATTTCGATTGAAAATAACACATTAACATTGGCAACAAAAAACTACATCAATCCAGATCAGGAAGAACATATGCCCCTAAATGGCATCAATCACCATGGGGTAGGCTTGCAAAATACAAAAAGGAGACTTAATTTACTCTTTGGTAATTCTTATACCTTAGATATAGCTACCACAAACGAATTATACACAAATACGCTAAAAATTCCGCTCTCATGAAAATAAAGTGTCTAATAATTGACGATGAGCCGCTTGCCATTAATGTAATCAAAAAGCACTTGACAAATTTTGAAAACTTTGAACTAGTGGCAACACACACCAATACGATGGCTGCTTACAATACATTGTCAGAGACCACCATCGATGTTATTTTCATTGATATAAATATGCCGAAAATAAATGGCATCGACTTTATCAAAAATCTAACCCACCCTCCGCTGACCATCATTACCACCGCTTACCGAGAGTATGCCGTTGAAGGTTTTGAGCTGAATGTACTAGATTATTTAGTAAAACCCATTTCATTTCAACGATTTCTAAAAGCCATTTCCAAAGTCAATGATAAGCTATCCGAAAAAACAATGGAAGGAAGTGCAATGACTAACACTAGTGAATTTGCATTTTTCAAGGTTGATAAAAAAATGGTAAAAATATTTTTTAAAGACATTCTATACATTGAAAGTCTCAAAGATTATGTAAAAATAAAAACCATTTATGAAGATTTTATCACCCACAAGAACCTCAGAAGTATTACGGAAATCATTCCAATGGATAAATTCATCAGAATCCATAAATCTTATATTATTTCAGTCAGTCAAGTAGAATCAGTCGTAGGGAATACAGTTCAAATTAGCGGGAAATCAATACCTATAGGCAGAAATTACCAAAAGGACGCGAAAATTGCTATCTTAGGAAGTGAAGGATGAGATAACTAATGCACTTTATCATCAAAATGATATAAATTCAACTTTCTCATAATCTCCTTTAAACCTTTATTCATTGAAAGCGTCTATAAGAAAATCAAATCTTTAAAGTGGAGGACAAGGAATTATTAGAGCGGTTCAAAAATCCTGAAAGCAAAAATTTTGCTTTCAACCAATTGGTAAGAAAGTATCAAGAAAAGATTTATTGGATTACCAGAAAAATGGTGATAGATCATAACGATGCCAACGACCTCACGCAGAATGTGTTTATCAAAGTTTGGAAAAACCTAGACAAATTTAAAGGCACCGCCCAATTATATACTTGGATTTACCGCATTGCTACCAATGAATGCCTCACCTTTTTAAAGAAAAAGCGAAGACGTTTTTTTGTTTCGGTAGTGGATGTAGAAAATGAACTTTCAAATAAAATTGATACTTCTCATCATATAGATGGTGATGAAATTGCCCTGAAATTAGAAAAAGCGGTACTTACTCTACCCGATAAACAACGACTCGTTTTTAATATGAAATATTTTGAAGAACTCAAATATCAACAAATTGCAGAAATTACAGACACAAGCGTTGGTAGTTTAAAAGCAAGTTATCACCATGCTGTAAAAAAAATAGAGGAAATTTTATCCCATGATTAAACCTTTTGTATTTAATATTATCTAAGAGACATGAACACCCATAAAGACATCAATAAACATTCTTTCAAACTCGATAGCTTCGAGAAAAAGAATATATATACAGTCCCTGATAGGTATTTCGAAGAATTACAAGCCAATATCCAAGCAACAGTTATTGAGAAAAAACGATTTTATCAATTACCAGCTGTTAATCTAGGACTTAGGTTGGCTTTGCCTGCAGCATTTTTTTTGGCATTTATCGTTTACGCTGGTTTCTTCAAATCAGAACAATTGCCAGTTGAAAATTTTGATACCATGATATCAGCCGTCACCACTGAAGATTTAATGGCATATTTGGAAGATAGCGAAATTAGCACAGAAGAAATTATTGATAATGTATCCTTTGATGATATGATGCTAGAAGATGAAATGGACATCCTAAACAGCGATGATTTAGATGATATAAACCTCGACGAAATGATTGATGATTTAGATCTGTATGACATTAAAATATAATATTTAATTTTTAAAACTTAGTACCATGAAAAAATTAATACTCATATTCTTTTTGATTGCTTCAACGTTGGTTGTTAATGCACAAAAAAGAAACGGAAAAGAACAGATTGAGGCTGCCAGAATAGCCATGATATCCAAAAAATTAGGATTGACGCCTAAACAAGCGGAAAAATTCTGGCCAATGTATAACGAGTACCGCTCCCAAAGGCAGGAAATCAGAAAAGAATTCAATAATAAAAGAAAGCATTTTGATGCCAGTAATGCTTCGGAAGAACAACGGAAATCTATGTTAAAACTAGGATATAGTTTCAAACAAAGACAGCTGGATCTTGAGAAAAAATACGCCGACAGATTACTTCAAGTAATTAATTCCAAACAAGCCTTGCAGCTTAGGCGTTCGGAAGAGCAATTCAGGAAAATGCTTTTGAAAAAATTGCAAGAAAGAAGGGAAATGCAAGGAGAAAGAATAAGGGATAGAGAGAATATGAGAAAGAAACGGGAAGAAATGATGAATAGAAAAAGAAGAAATGGATAATATCTTAGAGTCTGTCTATAATATCCGCTAACATCGTTACATTCATCATTAAATTAAGTCATTTACTTAGGAAAACTCCTAAATTTAATGATTTCACAAGCCTCGTTAGAAAATATTCTAGGCAGACACGACTTTATGGATAGACACTCTTTAGAGCCATAAATAAAAATCTGCCAATGTGCACAGCCTGTCATGATCATCTATAATCGTGATAGGTTTTCTTCTATTTTTATAAAAAGGATTACGTAACTTTAACTATGAAATTTTCGGCGCTTCTAATTTTTACTTTTCTGCTCTTTAGCACAACAAATGCTGTAGCACAAAAAGAAAATACGGAATTTGAGGTTTTTGAAGATATTGAACTTGACTCACTCACCATATTAGATTTGATTGATAGTTTGATGTCAATGAGTGAACCAAAATCGGAAATTTCCGTTAGGATTGGTTATTTAAGTCAGGTATCCATTGCAGGAAGAGACCTAGGCATCAAACAAGAAGGTTTCAATGTAGGTGTAAATTATTTTCACAGGTCCGGTTTTTGGGGAGGGGTCACCGGTTTTTGGTACAGCGATATTGATCCCGCCTATGCCCTCACCGATTTATCCGTTGGGTATATGGGCTTAGTCAGCAAGAAATTTTCTTATATGACTACCTATAGCCATTCGTTTTATAATACTAGTGAACTAGCTACATTAGAAAACACACTTAGTGCCACTGGGATTTTTGATTTTGGTTTCATAGAACCCTACATTGATTACTCCTTTTACTTTGGGAAGGAAAATGCGCACAGAGTTACACCAGGCATTAGTTTTGATATTAGTCAAAAGAATATATTAATCTTCGATAGAATAAGTTTCAGACCTTCGGCTTCAATTATTTTTGGCAATCAAAACATTCTTGAGAGTAAATTTGTAATCTCAGATAATGAAAGACTACAAAGATTCTTAAATAGGAGACCTGCTTTGAAAAGATTCATTGAAGAAAATCCTGAGCCCACACAAGCGCAAGTTGAAAAAATATTAGTGTTCTTTCCAAATGCAGCATTTATCTTTGAGTCAAAGGACACCAACAAAAACGTATTTGGTTTAATGAATTATGGTTTTTCATTTCCACTTAGTTTTAGAAAAGATAACTTCACTTTTTCAGCAACCTATACTTACAATTTTCCGGTAGCATTACCTGGTGAATCCTTTGATGTTTCTCCAAATGATTATGTATCATTTAGTCTATCCTATAAGTTTAAATTGTAACTTTCCGGTGAAATGGAATCGCTTACACTATTTGAGTTAAACAACCTTGTCAAACAAGTCCTTGACCTGAACCTCTCCCCGACCTACTGGGTGGTGGCTGAGATTGGTGAGATGCGCCTTAATCAAAAAGGACACTGCTACATGGAATTGGTGGAGAAGGAAAGTGAGATAGTCAAAGCAAAAACCAAGGCAAATATTTGGTCATATACTTATAGAAACTTAAGTGGGTGGTTTGAATCCATCACCAAACAAAGCTTACAGCCTGGCTTAAAGATTTTGGCACAGGTTGAGGTTAATTTTCATGAGTTATATGGATTTAGTTTGACTGTCAAAGATATTGATCCGAACTTTACACTTGGAGAAAGAGCGCGGAAAAAGCAAGAGGTAATCGCACAACTTACAGCCGATGGCGTATTGGATATGAATCAGGGGATTCTCTTGCCACTCGTCCCACAAAATATAGCAGTCATCAGTTCCGAAACTGCCGCAGGCTATGGTGATTTTATTAATCATCTACAAAACAACAAACATCACTACAAATTCAATATTAAGCTCTTCAAAGCATTAATGCAAGGCGAGAAAGCCAAGGATTCTATAATTGAAGCCATGCATCAAATTAATGAAACTATCGAAAAATTTGAAATGGTGGTGATTATTAGAGGTGGCGGTGGACAAGTGGATTTGGATTGTTTCGATACGTATGACTTGGCAACTCATATTGCGCAATTTCCAATTCCAGTAATAACAGGCATAGGACATGAACGAGATGAAACCATTGCTGATTTGGTGGCACACACTAAGCTAAAAACACCTACCGCAGTAGCAGAATTTCTGATAAACGGTCTTGAAAATTTTGAAGGAAAGCTTGAGGAGCTTTTCAATAATATCTGGCATTATAGCAGCGACTACCTAAGCGAGCAAAATTATAATTTGGATCATCTCCAAAATCAATTACGCTATGGAACAAAGCAAAGTATTCATCATGCTAATACTACAATCGACCACCTCACTGAAAAATTACAAACCAACCCAATGATATTCTTAAAAAAAGCGTATGCTAAAATCGATCTACTGGAAAAGTCAATTTCTCTGCTAGACCCTATCAATGTTTTAAAAAGAGGTTATTCCATTACAAGAGTCAATGGCAAAGTAGTGCAAAAACAAAAGCTTAAAAAAGGAGATTTATTGGAGACTGAAATATTGGGGAGCTTTATTGAAAGTAGCATAGAAAAGTTGGGTGAAAAGGGAATAGAAAAACAGGGATTAGGAAAATAGGGAATAGGAATGCCTTATATGGTGGAAAGAAATTAGGAATTAGGAATTAGGAAAATAAGGGATTAGGGATTAGAAAATAGGGATTAGGGATTAGAAACCCCTTATATGCCTTATATGCTGAAAAAAAATAGG